>CAWVUS010000019.1:0-38725 GCA_963933195.1 uncultured Planctomycetaceae bacterium | reverse complement strand
TGGAGATCGAGAGCAAGAACGACTACGAGTACCTGGTGTTCGAGGATCCGAAGGCAGCGGGTCTCGAACCGGTGGATCGCCAGAGCGGTTACACGGGTGGGTATCCGTCTGTGTATCGCCAGTTGAGGGACGATCGGGTGGCGTTTTTCTTCAGGACGCTTGCCCGTGGGAAGCACAGCATTTCGTATCGAATGCGTGCCGAGATCCCCGGTCGATTCAGCGCCTTGCCGACGCGCGGCAGTGCGATGTACGCCCCGGAGTTGAAGGCCAACTCGGACGAGATTCGCCTGGGCATCGTGGATAAACGGTAGACGGCGCGGTTTGTCATCGGGGGCGAATCTCTTCCGCAATCCGCCCAATCCGTTATACTCCGCCGCGCCATGGAGAATGAATTACTCGCAGCCGAGAAAGCGGTTCGTGAAGCCATGGGGCTTTGTCGGGTGGTCCAGGCCGGCATTGACCCTGGCGTCCTGGAGAAGGCCGACCGCAGCCCGGTCACGATCGCTGATTTTGGCAGCCAGGCGCTGGTCTGCCGGTCGTTGGCGGACAGTTTTCCCGATGATCCGGTGGTTGGTGAGGAAGATGCTGCGGAATTGCGGCAACCCGAGCAGGCCGAGTTTCTCGATCGTGTCATCCGGGTGTTGGCGGCCCAGGGTGTTACTGCTGACGGCGACACCGTTTGCGACTGGATCGATCGGGGTGGTGGAGCATCGTGCGACCGTTTCTGGACGCTCGATCCAATCGATGGAACGAAGGGGTTTCTTCGGGGAGGCCAGTACGCTGTCGCCCTGGCACTGATCGTTTCTGGTCGGGTCGAGGTGGCTGTGCTCGGTTGTCCCGGACTGGGTGTCGTCGATGACGGTGGGTTGGTGTTCTCTGCGATCCGAGGCGGCGGGACCCGTGTCTCCCCGGCCTCGGAACCCGGTGATTCACGACCCGTGTCTGTTAGCGATTGCACCGACGTCACCCGGGCCCGCCTGTGTGAATCGGTGGAATCGGGACACAGTGCGCACGACCGTTCAAAAGTGATTGCCGAATCACTGGGCTTGCAGGCAGAATCCGTCCGGATGGACAGCCAGGCCAAGTACGCGACGGTGGCTGACGGTGGAGCTGAGATCTACCTGAGATTGCCTGTCGACGCGAGTTACCAGGAGAAGATCTGGGACCACGCGGCCGGGTCGCTGGTGGTGACCGAATCGGGTGGAACCGTGTCCGACACGTTCGGCGCTCCGCTCGATTTTTCTCAGGGTCGGACCCTGCAGAAAAACGCTGGCGTGGTTGTCAGTAACGGCCTGCTCCACGAGCAGATCGTGTCTGCCGTGGTGGCATCCGGAACGACTCGAGATCGTGCCGATGGGCATTGATCCGGCCAGTTGCACGTTGTTGGTCGTCGCCGGTGTGATCGTGTCACTGGCTGTTCTGAAAACCTCGCCCGACCTGATCCTGTTGGGCGGGTTGGTGCTCTTGATGGTGTTGGGAGTTTTTCCCGAGACGTCGGTGGCGTTGTCGGGATTCGCCAACGAGGGCCTGTTGACGGTGGCGGTGCTGTTCGTGGTGGCCGAGGGAATGAAGCAGACCGGAGGCCTGGGTGTGCTGGGTCGGTCGTTGCTTGGCCAGCCCGGCAGCCTGCCGATGGTGCAGGCCCGACTGTTACTGCCGGTGTCTTTTGCCAGTGCGTTCCTGAACAACACTCCGGTGGTGGCCATGGCGATGCCGGTGGTCAGCGATTGGGCCCGCAAGCACCAGGTGGCAATCTCCCGGCTGCTGTTGCCCCTGAGTTATGCTGCGATCCTGGGTGGCCTGTGCACCCTGGTCGGCACCAGCACCACCCTGATCATTAACGGGTTGATGATCGAATCGGACCGGATTGATCTTCGTGGCGCGGGAAATGGGCTGGGGATGTTCGAGATCGCCTGGGTGGGTGTTCCTGTCGCGTTGATCGGACTGCTGTACATCGTGCTGGTGTCCAAGTGGTGGTTGCCCGATCGTCGGCCCGCGATCGACACGGCGTCAAATCCTCGTGAATACACCGTCGAGATGCTGGTCACCCCGGACAGCCCGCTGGTCGGAAAGTCGATCGAGTCGGCTGGCCTGAGGCATCTGCCGGGGATGTACCTGGTGGAAATCGATCGTTCGGGTCGAGTGTTGCCCGCGGTGGCCTCCGGTGACATTCTCGAGGCGGATGATCGATTGGTGTTTGTTGGTGTCGTGGAATCGGTCGTCGATCTACAGAAAATATCTGGTCTCGAGCCAGCCACCGACCAGGTGTTTCAACTCGATGGCCCTCGTTCACAACGTCGGCTGGTCGAAGCGGTGGTCTCTGAGAGTTGCCCACTGGTGCACCGCACGATTCGTGGGGGGCGATTCCGCAGTCGCTATGCCGCGGCGGTGATCGCCGTTGCACGACACGGCGAGCGAATCGACAGCAAGATCGGCGACATTCGCCTGAGGGCTGGAGACACCCTGTTGCTGGAAGCTCACCCGAGTTTTCTCGAGCGGCAACGCAACAGCCGCGATTTTTACCTGGTCAGTGCTGTCGATGATTTCACGCCACCGCGGCACCACCTGGCGTGGATGGCTCGGGCCGTGATGCTGGCGATGGTCGTGGTTGTGGCGTTTGAGTGGACGGGCATGCTCGAGGCGGCCCTGGTTGCATCGTTTGTGATGTTGGTGACCGGTTGCCTGAGGGGATCGGAGGCCCGCGGGGCCATTGATGGAAGCGTCGTGTTGGCGATTGGAGCGGGGCTGGGAATCGGCGAGGCGATGCGAGTGAGTCACGCGGCTCAACGGGTGGCGACTGTGTTGTTCGAGATGGGTGACACCCTGTTTTCGGTGGTTGGCGATTCGATTGTCGCACATCCCCAGGCCATGCTGGCGGTGGTGGCCGGTTTGACCATGGTGTTGACCAACGTGATCACGGCCAAGGCGGCTGCAGTGTTGATGTTCCCGATCGCGACGGCAACCGCCGACGTGGTGCAAGTCAGCGGATTGCCTTTTGTGCTCGCCGTTGCACTATCCGCGGCCTCGAGCCTGGCCTCCCCGATTGGCTACCAGACCAACCTGATGGTGTATGGACCCGGTGGGTACCGGTTCCTGGATTATCTGAGGTTTGGTGGCCTGCTGAGCCTGGTCGTCTGGGTTGTTATCGTGATGCTTGTTCCCTGGGCCTGGCCGTTTTGAGGACAGTTTGAAGACGCGGCTGGATCGCCTGGTGGGTGTCCGGAGACGGGTTAGGCTGGTCGCGTTTTCTGGAGCGACCTACAATAGCCTCTCCCGCGGGATGTGAATTTCCAGGTTGCGGTGTTCTACGATTGATGACTACACCGAAGGTTGACCTGAAGAACAAATGGCTGGCCGCGGTGCTGGCTTTTCTGATCCCGGGTTTCGGGCATGTCTACCAGCGCCGCCGCTTCAAGGCCGTGATCTACTTCACCTGCGTCCTGGGGATGTTTCTCACGGGGATGACGCTCGGTGAATGGAAGGTGGTGTACTGGAGATGGGAGCCGGGTGGGCACCGGACATTCGGTTACCTTGCACAGGTTCTCGTCGGTTTGCCGGCACTGCCGGCGCGGTTCCAGGCACTGCGGTACACGTCACCGCCGTTGGATGGTTTTGACATCGAGCGTCGACTGAGGCTTGATACGATCAAGGGCAGCGATGTCGACAGCGAACTGGACCTGCCGTTCACCGGCCGGTTCCGGTACAGGCCCGATCCCGATTCGTTTGCACCGGAGGCTGGCGACGATTTTCCCAACGAACCGATCATCAACGTCACCGGGAGAATCCGGTGGCAGCGAGAAGACGGTTTGTTCACGGGAAGTTTTGAGGGGAACACCGAGAATGGCAAGCCGATCAAGTTGGCGATTGCCGGTCAACCAACCATCAGTCCTCGTGTATTTGCACACGGCGAGATCACACCCACGATGCTCCGCGAGGACGACACGACGCCGGTTCGGCAGTTCTCGAATTCTCTCCGTTACGTCCACTGCGACGTCGAAGACGGGACACGGATCGGCGAGATCGAGGGGACTGTTGAGAGAACTCTCATGGACTGGTTCCAGACGCCGTTGGAGGACAAGGCGCTGGAAGAAATCCATGGCCGCCTCGGCCGCCGCTACGCGTTGGCGGAGGTGATCACATGGATCGCCGGGTTGCTGAACCTGTTGGCAATCTGGGATGCGTTTGAGGGGCCGGCGTATGGTTATGGAGACGAGGAGGAACCGGTCGAGGATGATTCGGTCGACCGAAGGTAGTTTGGGGAGAGACGACGGTGGATGCACATAGCACCTGGTACCTGTTGCCGCTGGCGATCGTGATCAGCCTGGTCTACAGCGCCAGTCGTTACGAACTCCCCTCGAAAATCCTCACGCGTGCCGGGCGGATGTTCCTGACGATCATGATCTTCATGGGGATCGTCTTCGTCGTGCTCGACACGCTCTCCTTCTGGCTTTGATCGTCCCGGAGGTCGGTGCCAACGATCACGCCGCCCTGGCCGTGTTGGTCTTGTCCTGTCGCCCGAAGTAAACGTCCTGGGCTTGCTTGTTGGCGAGCACCTCTCCGGGTGTTCCACTGACGAGCACCTTGCCCTGGTAGACGACGTAGGCCCGATCGGTCACCCCGAGCGTCTCCTTCTCGCGATGGTCGGTCAGCAGGATCGAGATGCCCTGTTCACGGAGACCCGCGATGATCTCCTGGATGTTGTTGATCGTCACGGGGTCGATTCCGGCAAAGGGTTCATCCAGCAGGATCAAGCTGGGTCGACTGGCGAGGCATCGAGCGATCTCGAGCCGTCGTCGTTCGCCGCCGGAGAGTGTTGAGGCGATCTGGGAGTGGTGGTTTTCGATCCCGAACTGTGCCAGCAGTTCCCCGATGCGTCTTTTTCGTTCGGCCCGTTTCACGCCGAGGAATTCCAGCACGACCTGGATGTTCTGGGCAACCGTCAGCTTGCCGAAAACACTGTCGTCCTGTGGCAGGTATCCCAGGCCGTGCCGGGCGCGGCGGTACAACGGCCAGTTGGTGACATCGGTGCCATCCAGAAAGACCTGGCCCTTGGTGGGAGCGACCAGTCCGCAGGTCATCCGGAAAGAGGTGGTTTTGCCGGCCCCATTGGGTCCCAGCAAGCCGACGATTTCTCCTCGTTCGACGACAAAATCGACGCCGTCCACGGCCCGCTTGCCGGGGTAATCCTTGACAAGACCTCGACAGTCCAAAAGTGGCATCGCCTGGGTCCTCCATGACCCGAGACCGATCGGCGATCGGCTAACGGATTCGTTTCATGCGTCGGAACTGTGGATAGAACGGTACCCGGAACTGGGGGTAGTCGGAAATTATCGGTTGATCATTTTCGATCGTGGCGTGGTAGAACCAGCGATTGAAAATGGGCAGGCGTCTCATCAGAGAATCCTTGTCGTCGGGATAGCCACGGCCGTTGTTGAGGAATGGCTGGCCGTGTGGCCAGTAGATGTAGAAGGCCTTTCCGACCAGTGCGGACCGCGGCACCGCATGTCGCCTGGCGGCTCCACGTCCGTTTCCCCACAGCCGTCCGTCCTTGCTCTTGGGCGAGTTGTCACCCAGCATCAGGAATTCGTCCGGACCGAGTTCAAACACCGCCTCGGAGGCCGAACTGCTGTAGAGTTCGTGCCAACTGCGAGGGTCCGACAGGGAGTCGATCAGCCCGGTTTCATCCGAGCTTTCACCTCGAGGGGTCGGGTTCACCGCCTGTGTATCGGCATGGCGAACCATCTCGCTGCGGTAGTAGATATCGCGAAAAATCGCGAGGTGTGAGACAGTCACCTGGGCTCCCCGGGCGGCGATGCCAACCGGAGAAAGGTCACCGGGACCGGGGCCTGGAAAATCGGTGGGATCCTGCCGGTACGAGGCGCGCGGTCCCAGGTCGACCAACTGGCCGTCGATCCAGATACAGAGTCGATCGTCAACGTTGGCGAACCGGAGTGTGTGCCGTCCGTTTTTGAGCTGGATTCCCTCGGATCGTCCGAGTTCCTCGTCCTCGTCCTCGGTCCGATTCAGGTCGATCTTCGAAGTCACGCGAACGGTTCCGGCAGCCAGGTCAAAATCCGCCCGAAATCGGCGGCGACCTTCAACCAGTTCCAGCAGCAGTCTTCCCGTCGCCTGAACCTCCCCGACAGTGACCTCGCATCCGAATGTCAGGTCGCCGACCCAGTAACAGTCCTGGTCCCTGCCAGGCATGTGTCCACCTTCGTAGGTGTTGTAACCGCAGAAGTCGGTGATCAATTGCGGACGTGGCCGGAAATCGAGCGGCTCGTTGTCCTTCCAACGCTCGGGCGTGGGTACAAAGTGACGGTACCGCAGCCAGTTCAACTGGTCCGAGGTGGTGAGTGAGAACGACCGGGAATCATCAGAGACTTTCCATCCGGTTTTCGTTCCGGTTTTCGATTCGATCCAGCCGGATACGGCGCGGGGATCATCGGGGTCGTTGTCGACGGCCGCCCAGCGGCTGGGCCATCCCAGTGCGTGCAACCTGATCTCGGGGTGGTCGTTGTCAAAGACCGGCAATTGCAGCGTGTCCTGCTTGAGTGGATCGGTCTTTCTCAGGATTTGCCGTCCCCCATCGGGGGTCTCCACGTAGAGATTTCCCTGTCGGATCACGATTGTCTCGTTCGGCAATCCGACCATCCGCTTGATGTAATTGACGTTGGGTTGTTCGGGGAACTTGAAGACGGTCACATCCCAGCGTTTCGGTTGTCCGAATTCAAAGGGGAACTTGTTGACCAGGATCCGGTCGCCCTTGAAGACTGGCAGATCCT
Source organism: uncultured Planctomycetaceae bacterium (assembly GCA_963933195.1). Classification (GTDB taxonomy): domain Bacteria; phylum Planctomycetota; class Planctomycetia; order Planctomycetales; family Planctomycetaceae; genus UBA8437. The sequence continues at coordinate 31,940 of CAWVUS010000019.1, read as the reverse complement.
TGATGTCGTTCTCGTTTCGACAGTTGGGGCAGTACGACGACGTGATGCGGGAGGTGGGCTCGTACCAGTCGCTCTGCAGTTCCTCGCTGGCTCCCACCGCATAATTGTGTCCACAGGCCTCGCAATCGATATCCTTGTGCCGACCATAAAGTGTCGGGGCCATCGATCCGGTGGGAATCACGAAGGCCTCGGCTTCGAAGGTCTTGAAGACGAAAGCCAGGATGAAGGCGATCGCAAAAGACTCGATCGTCTCACGCCACCCACCGCGCCGTTCCGGCTCGTTCCCGGTCAACAGGTCCGAGGCGCTGCCCGTGGTCGGTGATGTGTCAGGTTGAGTCATCGGCGAGGGTACGCGGAGGCTGTTTTGAAGCCAAAAAAATGTGTGCGGGAGCCTATCGCAATCAGCGAATATACCGGATGCGTCCGAGGTCGGGAATGCGGATGTGTCGGGGCTTGTCGTTGAACGGGACCTGCCACTGCGTGGAGGGCAGATGGACCAGCAGGGGCCGCCCGATCACCAGTCTTCGTGGTACGGCGGGGTGACGCCACGATCGGCTGTCCAGCGAGACGGGGCTGTTGTCTCCGAGCATGAAATACTCGTCCAAGCCAAGTTGCCAGGCCGAGGTGGTGGCGTGTTGCCCCTTGGTGCCGCGGTAGTACACGTCGCGGTCGATGCGGACGTTGTGAATTTCGAGATCCCCGGCCGAGGCACCCAGTTTCAACAGGTCTCCCGAAAAATTTTCGTCGCGACGTGGTGTTTCCGAGAGTGCGACTGGCGGGAGCACCAGTCGTCCGTCAATCGCGGCTCGCAAAGTCCGATCGATGGTGGACAACTCGAATTTTCGGCGAGTGCCCGGTTCAACGGTCTCCAGCGATGTGGATTTCAGTTGGCGTCCATTGATCTCCAACCACTGCGTCCGGCTCGCAGGATCCCGGGACCAGGACACACGGTGTTGGCCGTTGTCCAGTGCGATGGTCAGGCGGGCCGGGGTCCCGCTGGAGAGCGTCTCGAGTGTCACCAGCACCTCGCCGACCGTGCGGGTTCTCGATCTTGGTTCCCGCGGGTTGTAACCGTAGCGGTCACGGATCGCGCCGCTCGCCTGGATGTCGTGGTGGTGATAGGTCAACCAACTGGTCGAGTCGGCCATTGCCGCAAAGTGAAAGCCGTCGGCGTGCTCGGACCATCCCGGACCGGGCGTCCACCGCCTGGGGCCGCTGCCTGGTCGGTACCGGTCGTCGTAGACTGCGATGGCCAACCCGCGTTGTTGCTTGAGTGTCTTCCGGCAGAGTCGACCGTTGGCGTAGATGTTGCCGCCGATGATCTGGATCGATTCGCCCGGCAGTCCAACCGCCCGTTTGACAAAGGCGGTGGTGGCCTGGTCGGGCCGTCGGAACACCATGGGTTCCCAGCGGCCGACATCCGAGAAGAGCCAGGGCAACTTGTGCACCAGCAATTGGTCGCCCTCGTTACGCGGCACGGTGGAGACGTCGATACCTGTCCGTCCGCAATTGATACAGGTGGCCACGCGGGGCCGCGTCGCGGGACCGTCGATATCGGTGCCGCGGGCGAAGTGGAAACCACAGCCGGGGCAAACGACTTGCTTGTGGAATCCGAGCAGGTGAGGGGCCATCGATCCGGTCGAGATCAGGAAACCCTCAACGAGGAACCCTTTCAGCAGCGACACCGAAATGGCCGTGCAGGCGATCAGTTCCACCAGACCCCGGATCGCGCTGCCGCGGCGTGGCATCTAGTGGTCTCCGCTGGAATCCAGGACCGAGAGAAATGCCTTTTGAGGGATCTCGACCTCGCCAAACTGCTTCATGCGTTTCTTGCCGGCTCGCTGGTTGGCCCACAGTTTTCTCTTGCGGGTGATGTCTCCCCCGTAACATTTCGCAGTCACGTTTTTTCTCATTGCCGGGATCGTTTCCCGGGCGATCACCCGTGTGCCAATCGCTGCCTGCAACGGGATTTCAAACTGGTGCTTGGCGATTTCCTGCTTGAGGCGTTTCACCAGTGAGCGGCCGCGACGTTCGGCCTGCGAGCGGTGGACGATGGTCGAGAGCGCATCGACACGGCGTTCCTTGACGAGAATGTCGAGCCGAACCAGGTCGGCGTCGCGGAAACCGATGGTGTCGTAGTCGAGTGTACCGTAGCCGCGGGTGGCACTCTTCAACTTGTCGTGCAGGTCATAGACGATTTCGGCCAACGGCAGTTCGTAGATCACCTGGGCCCGTTGCGGGCCGAGGTACTCGGTGTTCTTGTAGTTCCCGCGACGGTCTTCGCAGAGGGTCATGATCGTGCCGATGTTCTCGGCTGGCAGGATGAAGTTCGCGCGGGCAATCGGTTCCCTCAGTTCCTCAATCACTCCCCCGTCGGGCAGTTCTTGAGGGTTGTCGACCCGGACGATCTCGCCGTCCCGTTGCAACACCTGGTAGGTGACGTTGGGTGCAGTCTGGACCAGCTCGATTCCCGCTTCTCCCTCGAGACGTTGCTGGATGATCTCCATGTGCAGCATGCCCAGGAAACCGCAACGGAATCCGAATCCCAGGGCCTCGCTTGTCTCGGGCTGGAACGTGAAACTCGAGTCGTTGAGGCTCAGCTTCTGGAGTTCCTCTCGCAGCGTCTCGAAATCGGTCGCTTGCGTGGGGTACATGCCGCAATAGACCATCTGTTGCGGTTCCTGGTACCCCGGCAGGGGTTCCTGGGCCGGTGTGGCGGCTCCGGTGACAGTTTCTCCGACGCCCACTCCGCCCAGTTCCTTGATCCGCGTGACCAGGTATCCCACCTGCCCGGGCGCCAGTTGATCGCACTGTGTCATTTCGGGCAGGAACTGTCCCAGTTCAAGCACCTCGTGTTGGCCTCCGTTGCGCATGAACTGGACCATGTCCCCCTTGCTGATGGTGCCCTCCATCACCCGGAGATAAATGATGACTCCGCGGTAGCTGTCGTACTTGCTATCGAAGACCAGGGCCCTGAGCGGCTTGTCGGGTTGTCCTTTCGGCGGTGGCACCCGTTCTCGAATCGCCTTGAAGACTTCGTCGATTCCGATTCCGGCCTTGGCACTGACCAGTAGGGCATCTTCGGGGTCGAGACCGAGCATGGTCTCGATTTCGGACAAGACCTCGTCGATCCGCGTCACGGGGAGATCAATTTTGTTGACCACCGGGATGATTTCCAGGTTCGCTTCCAGGGCGGCGTAGGCGTTGGCGACGGTCTGGGCCTGAACTCCCTGGAAGGCGTCCACCAGCAGCAGTGCTCCCTCGCAGGCGGCCAGGCTCCGTGAGACCTCGTAATGGAAGTCGACGTGGCCGGGGGTATCGATGAGATTTAGCTCGAACTGTTGCCCATCAAATTCGTGGGTCAGCGCCACAGAGCGGGCCTTGACGGTGATTCCCCGGTCCCGCTCGATGTCGAGGTCGTCGAGGACCTGGTCACGGAATTCGCGGCGGGTGATGGCACCAGTCTGCAACAGCAACTGGTCGGCCAGTGTGCTCTTGCCGTGGTCGATGTGTGCGACGATCGAGAAATTGCGGATGCGGCTGGCGTCCATGGCGGGCGGCATCCTAGCGAACGGGTCGACGTGGGTCGAGATGATCGGAGGTGACTTGACGGACGAAACGCCTGGTTAGCCGCCCTGCCCACTCCGCAGTCGTTCGAATGCGTCGGTGGCACCGTCGAGGCCCAGGTGGGCAATGGTGCCGATGTTGATAAACCGGTAGCCAACGTCTCTCCACCGAGCGGCGTGGTCGAAGCCAAGGTCGGTGATTCCGGCCGGTTTACCGAATTGGGCCACCCGTTCAGGGAATCCATTGAGGATCTCGACCACGTCAGGGTGCCGTGGTTGTCCGATCACACCCATCGAGGCGGCGATGTCCTGCGGGCCGGCGAAGACAATATCGACACCCTCGACGGCTGCGATCTCGTCGACATTTTCCAGGCCCTCGGGAGATTCGATCTGGACGACTACGGCTGTTTCCGAATTGGCGACCGGGAGATAATCACTCCAGTCGACGTTCATCATCATCGGCCATAGCGGCGAGACCCCGCGAGATCCCTCGGGTGGGTACTTGCAGTACTCGACGGCCAGTTTCGCCTGTTCGGCCGTGTCGATCTGGGGCACCATGATGGTGCTGGCGCCAATGTCGAGCGCTTTCTTGATCCAGTTGGAATCGAGGCCGGGCACCCGGATCATGGGCGAGACATCGGCCTGGCGGCAGATGATTGGAACCCAGCGGACCTCGTTCGGCCCGTAGGCACGATGCTCAAGATCGATCCAGAGAAACTCGGGACCGGTGTCGACCGAGAGTTTGGCGAGAATGTCAGAACAATCGGGAAGAGCAACACCCCAGGCGACTTGCCCCTCTTCGAGGGCACGCTTGACCGGATTGATGAAATCAACCAAGAGACCCAGCCTCCCGAGCCGCCGATGCGGCTTCGACGGCCGCCTGGGCCGAACTGCCGGCGTCGACAACCGGAGCCGATTCGGCCAGCTTCGTTGCCGCGGCCGCGGCCGCCCCGGCACCGTCGATTTCACCCAGGGCACTGGCCAAATCGGACAGGACGCTGCGTGGCACCGCCACGAGTTCCTCGGTGGCGGTCGCCTCGGCAGTGTCTTCCTCGGCGGCCTCGTCGGTCTCCAAATCGGCTCGTTGGCCCATCAGTCGCTTGGCCAATCCGACGTGGTTGGAAACGACCCGGTCAAAGGTGGCTCCACAGAAAGTGCAGCTCACAATCAGGGGATCTTCGACGTGAACCTTGCAACCACCACAGCGGATGGTGTGAAGATCGACAATCAGCGAGGCGGTTTCCGTCATGACGGGTGACTCGGCGTTTTACGGATTAGAGAAAAGGCGAAGTGTTACCAGGACCATGTGGCCTGGACGTCGGAATTGACGACCGCTGGGCCGGGCCAATTGCCCTCGTACAACGTGGCAATACAGTCGGCCGCTTCGTTGGCCATGTCCTGGATGCTGGTTGTGTCGGCTCCTGCCAGGTGCGGGCTGACCACGATGTTGTCCAACTGGAACAGGGGGTTGTCTGACGAGGCGGGTTCCTGCTCAAAGACATCGAGCCCGGCAGCGGCCAGTGGCCCGTTCTGCAATGCCTCGTACAGAGCGCTCTCGACGATGATTCCACCCCGTGCCGTATTGATGATCACGCTCCCGGACTTCATGTTCGACAGCACCGTCGCATCAAACAGGCCATGGGTTTCGTCGTTGAGCGGGCAGTGGATGCTGATGGCATCGCTTCGTGACAACAGGGTGTCGAAGTCGACCAGCTCGATTCCCTGCTCGGTGCAGAAGGATTCGTCGGGGTACTTCTCGGTTGCGATCACCGTCATGCCCAACGAGGCACATCGCACGGCCATGCTGCGGCCAATGCGTCCCAGGCCGAAGACACCCATTGTCTGCCCGCGGATCGGCCGCATCGGCTCGGTGCTCCAGCCACCGGATCGGACCAGTTTGTCGTGTAGGGCGACCCGCTTGGAGACGCCAAAGAGCAGTGCCAACGCCTGCTCGGCCACCGCGGCGTGGTTGGCCGTTGGAGTGATCGTGACCACGCGACCCAGCCGGGTGGCCGCCGGGATATCGACGCGATCAAACCCGACACCGCAGCGGGCAATCACCCGCAGTCCCGGGCAGCCCTCGAGGACCTCCGATGTCAATTTCTCACCACCGGCCAAGATCGCATCGACACCTTCGAGTCCGGCGATCGTTTCTGCCGGCGTTCGGCCACGTGTGAATGTGGAATCTGCGGGATAGCGGACCTCGAAACCAGCCTCCAGCAGACGATCGACGTGGGGACCGGGCTGCTCGAAAAGAGCTTCGGGAGTGATCAGTGCTGTGGGCATGGGTGAAACAAAAATTGGGGAGAGGGACGGTCCAGAACCGGGCTGTCGGTCGGACACGAAACCCTGTTCTACGAGTTCAACCTGCTGTTTGCAACTGCCGCCAGCGACGCATCAGGTTGTCCGATCGGCCGGTGGACTTGGGAACTCCCGTGGAGGTTTGGAGCAGTTCTGCACTTGTTTTTCCTGATTGGGCAATCGCACAATCAACCCGCAACGTTGGTCAGAAGTACGAGAAGCAGAGGATTCGATGTCTCAAGATCCGAATGCTGGGGCCTCTCCCGGTGGCGGTGAGATGACCATCTCGTGCTTACACTGCGGTGCTGATACTCCACTGAGCTCGACAGCTTGTATCAACTGTGGCAACCCACTGGATTCGGTTGATCCGCAGTGGGCGGTGTCTTCGTCGTCTGGAGGTGGTGGCTGGACGAAAGCTTTGACCGGAATCGGTTGCGCGATCCTGGTCGTCGTCGCCGCGGGAGCTGCCTTCTTTGTCGGCTGTGCGATGATTTTCCGTTTTTAGGACCCTGCGAACCCAGCCATGTCGATGCCGTTGCGTGATCACACGTTCCTCGGGATGACCCAGAGTCTGTGTCCGGAGTGCCTGGGGTTGGTGCCGGCAAAGATCATCGAGCGAGGTGGCCGCGTCTACTTCCGCAAGCACTGTCCGACACATGGGACTCGCGAGGATTTTGTCTGCGGAGACGTGAACAGTTTTGATCGACTCGAGTTCAGTGTTCCCGGCAAGGTGCCCCGGCAGGTGGGCGTCACGGCGACCGGGGCGGGTTGTCCCCACGAGTGCGGGTTGTGCACCGAACACGAACAGCACACCTGCGTGGGCCTGGTCGAGATCACCGGCTCCTGCAATCTCGAGTGTCCAATGTGCTACGCCGCGAGCGGTCCCGGCGGTCAGCATCTCTCGCTCGAGGAGACCATCGCCTCGATCGACCGGCTGGTTGAGGTCGAGGGGCGTCCCGAGGTGCTGCAACTCTCGGGAGGCGAACCGACGATTCATCCTGATTTCCTCGAGATTCTCGATTACGCGTGCGCCCAGCCGATCGACATCGTGATGATCAACACCAACGGGGTGCGATTTGCCCGCGACGGAGGTTTTCTCGATGCGGTGTCTCGTTATCGTGATCGCCTGGAGATCTACCTGCAGTTTGACGGTTTCCGCGAGTCGACCTACGAGTCGTTGCGTGGGGAACCGTTGGCGGCAACTAAGCAGGCCGCGGTCGAGGCCCTGGGCGAGGCGGGACTGCGGACCACGTTGGTCACGACCATCCAGGGTGGTGTCAACGAGGACGAACTGGGGGCGATCATCGAGTTTGGCCTGGCCCGGTCGTGGATCACCGGTGTCAGCTTGCAACCGGCCACCTACAGCGGGCGGCACGTTTTGCCCGAGACCATCGAGGGACGGGTGACGTTCCCCGAGGTGGTCAAGCTGATCGAGGAGCAGACGGGGGGGCTGTTCGTGACCGATGATTTCATGCCGCTGCCGTGCGCTCACCCCAACTGCCACACTCTCACCTATGCCTATCGCTCGGGTGGCCAGGTGATGCCGTTGATGCGGATCATCGACGCGCGGGAGCACAGCGACCTGTTGGCCAATGGGATCACTTTCAACCGTCCGAGGGCCCGCCAGTTGATCGAGACGTATCTTGGGCGACTGGGTTATTGCGGTCCCGAGGGCTGTTCGGTTCCGGGGTCGGCAGAGGAACTTCCCGTGCCGGAACTCCCGCTCCTGGCCGGTCAACCGATCACGCCGTCTGGACCCGGCAGTGTCATGGAACCGTTGGCCCTGGAATTTCTTCAGCGAGGTCTCTCCGAGGATCTCGATCCGTCCGACGTGTTTCGTATCACGATCACGTCATTCCTGGACGCCTACAATTTCGACGTGCGGCGGGTGATGAAGTGCTGCATCCACCACGTGCTGCCTTCCGGCCACGTGATTCCCTTCTGTGCCTACAACGTGCTCTACCGCGAGGGCCATGTGCCGTTGCCGACCCTGGACCGGTTGACCGAACTGACCGTTGACTCGTCCGAAAGTTGACCGTGACAGGTCGCATCACCTATGCGGCGATCATGCTGGCCGCCGTTGCCATCGCGGGCTGGCTGTCCAGGGGACGCCAGGTCCGGCTGGGGCTCTCGTTGCGTCAGCGGTTGATGATCGGACTGGGAGGGTTCACCGGTGCTTTCCTGGCCGCAAAGTTGCCCTTCGTGCTCTCGTATTTCGTCGCGGGTGATTGGCCGGCGGTGTTCAGTGGCCGCGCGCTGTTTTCCGATGGCAAGACGATCATGCTGGGATTGGCCGGAGGCTACTTTGGAGTCGAAGCCGGCAAGTGGTACAGCGGAGTCAAGATCGGCACCGGCGACAGTTTTGCGGTGGCGATTCCCGTGGCGGTTGCCGTCGGGCGGCTGGCCTGTTTCTCCAACGGCTGCTGCTACGGGGTGGCGACCGGTTTGCCGTGGGGCGTCGATTTCGGTGACGGCGTTTTGCGGCATCCGACCCAGGTCTACGAGTCGTTGTTCCACCTGGGATGTGCCGTTGTCCTGTGGGGATTGCGTCGCGACGGATTGCTGTCCGGACACCTGTTCAAGCTCTACCTGGTGGCTTACTCGATTTTTCGGTTTGTTACCGAGTGGGTGCGTCCCGAGGCGAAGCTCTGGGGTGGTTGGACCGGCTACCAGTGGTCGGCGGTCGTGATGGTCGTGGTTTTTGGAGCCCTGTGGTGGTACGAGTCGCGGACTGGCGAGCGTGATACCGAGGGGGTAGTCTAGCGTCGGTTTCCACCTGTCATGGCGAATCACCGGACAGCCGGTTTTTCGGTGCGGTGGCAGGCTCAATCGAGCGACCGTTCATGCCAGCCGGGCATGCCGCGGATCGCGTATCCAACCCGGTCGGAGTACACAGGCATGCGACAACTGACTCTTTCATTGATTCTTGGGTTCGCGGTCGTGTTGTCGGCAATCGTACCGGCTGCGTATGGGCAGAACGCCAAAGCGAAGAAGGCCGCGGCCGGACCGGTCCTGAAGACCAATCGAGACAAGGCGAGCTACGCGATCGGGCTCCAGATCGGGCAGGCTCTCAAGCGACAGGGACTGGAGATTGATCCCAAGCTGCTGGCCGCCGGAATCTCTGACACTCTTTCGGGTAAGAAACCCGCCCTGACCGACCAACAGCTCCAGGCGGCCCTGGCGGAATTCCAAAAGGAGATGCAGGCCCAGTCGGCAGCCAAGAGCAAGGCCGCCGCTGAGAAGAACAAGAAGGCTGGTGTCGCGTTTTTGGCTGCCAATGCCAAGAAGGCGGGAGTCAAGACGACCAAGAGCGGCCTGCAGTACTCCGTGCTCCGTCCTGGCAAGGGAGTTCGGCCCAAGGCGACCGATACGGTCGAGGTGCATTACCGGGGCAAGTTGATCGACGGGTCGGTCTTCGACGAATCTTTCAAGGGCAAGGTGCCGGCCAAGGCGGACCAGACGGTCAAGTTTGCCGCCAACCGCGTGATCAAGGGTTGGACCGAGGCGTTGCAGTTGATGAATGTTGGTTCGGTCTACCGCTTGGTGATTCCCGCAGAACTCGGATATGGCACCCGGGGTGCCGGACAGGACATCGGTCCGAACTCGGTGCTGGTCTTCGAGGTGCATCTGCTGGGAATCGAAGCAAGCAAAAAGAAATAGTTCACCAGTTCTCCAGGAGGCGTGCCGTGGCACGCCGTTGATGTGCCTGCGACACTCCGCATCCCCGACGTTGTCGTGATTGGACTGGGAATGGTCCTGATCGCTGCGATCGGGGTGTTGTGTTCGCGGCGGAGCCGTACTGCGGGGGGGTATTTCCTGGCCGACCGGTCCCTGCCCGGGTGGGCGGTTGGTTTCTCGCTGATGGCCACCATCGTCAGCTCGATGACCTTCCTGGCGTTGCCGGCGGCGGCCTACCAGTCCAACTGGAGGCATCTTCCTGCCAACGCCATGTACGTGTTGGCCCTCCCGGTGGCGTGGCTGCTGTTTATTCCGTTCTATCGGGCCGGTGGTCTGCAGTCGGCCTACGAGTACCTGGAACGTCGCTTCGGACTCTGGGCCCGCCTTTACGCCGGGGGAGCCTTCATCCTGTTTCACCTGGCACGGATGGGGCTGATCCTGTTCGTGGCGTCCGAGTCTCTCCAGTTGATGATCGGTCGTCGCGAGGACTGGATTCTCGATGTCGTGATCATTGTCTTTGGCGTCGTCGTGGCCGGGTACACGGTCCTGGGTGGCTTGCGAGCGGTGATCTGGACCGATGTCCTCCAGGGAGTGGCGCTGATCGGTGGCGGGTTGATCTGCCTGCCGATCCTGGTGGATGGCATCCCCGATGGACTCTCCGGCCTGATCGCCACGGCCCGTCAACACGACAAGTTGAGCTTTGGGGTGTCGGCCGGAGACGTTGCCGGCCACACGATGGGCGCCACCATGTTGACCAAGTTGATCGTGTTCATGCAGATACTGGGCACGGATCAAACCACGGTGCAACGGTACATGGCCGCCAGCAGTCGCCGGGAGGCGAATCGAGCTCTGTGGATTGGCGGACTGTTGACGTTTCCCGTTTGGGTTTATTTCCTGTTCGTGGGGACAGCTCTTTTTGTCTTTTACCAATTCCAACTGGATCCGGTTGTCGCCAGCCTGGAACCGGAACAGATTTTCTCGCACTTCATCATCACCAAGGTCCCTCCGGGGGTGGCGGGTTTCGTGATCGTTGGCCTGATCGCCGCCGCGATGTCGACTCTCGACAGCAGTATCAATGCCATCGCCGCCACCGTCACCAATGACTTCTACCGGAGGTTGTGGCGCAACGATGCCGACGAGCATCACTACGGGCGAGTGGGGCGCGGGGTGAGCCTGGCCACCGGTGCGGTGATGATTGGCAGCGGGCTGTTGATCCACGCTTTGCGAACCGCCGAGGGTGTGGAGGATGTGCAGACGAAGCTGCTGAGTATTTTCGGTGGTGGGCTGCTGGGCCTGTTCCTGCTGGGGCTGTTGACACGGCGAGCCACCGGACGGTCCACCGCCGTGGCAACCTCCGTCTCGGTGGTCCTGGTCACCGCGTGGGTGGGATTGAGCAGTGAGGTGGCGGCCGACTGGTTTCCACGATTGCACGAGCGTGTGCTGGACACGTTCTGGGTTGGCGTCGTGGCCAATCCGCTGTTGTTTGGACTGGGGTGGTTGCTGGGCCGAACACCCGGTCCAGGTGACCGTTCACTGGCCGGTCTGACCATCTGGACGGCCGACGACGAATCCCCGTCGATGCCATCGGGCGACCAGGCTGACTAGATCGCGTCGGCGGTCTGTTGGAGTTTTTGCGCCAGGGGGCCCAGGATGCGACTGGCGGCCACCAGTTCGAGGACGTTACCGGTCGGGTTCCTGAGGTCCTCGGGGTCGAGTCCGACCATTTCCAGGCGGCAGTAGACACCATTTCGGGTCAGCCCCAGTTTCTTGGCGACACCCTGGGGCCCCTTGATCCGTCCGTCAGGACTGTTGCGGAACGCGGTCAACAGGTCGTAGAGCTGAACCAGCCCGCTGAGCAGATGGTGGGCATCGCTGATCAGAGCCCGGTTTCCGGTCTCGAACGCGTGCTGTTCGACCAGGCGGACAGTCTCGACCAACCCGCCGACAGACTCGCGATCCTCGTCGGTCCAGAAACTGCTGCCGTCACCAGCGGGACCGTCGTGCGTGTTGTTGGTGGTTGTGACTGACATGTCGCAGCGACTCTCCCTGGCCCGTTGTCCCCATTTTCCCGGCGGGGGTCAGAGATGGCAAGACGGATTGGCTTGCCCCAGGCAATCACGGTTCATCCAGGAACCGGTTGGTGAACACTTTCGAGACATCCACCTTGCCGTCTTCAATCGCTTCGACGTCGACCAGTTGTCCAAGCAGCGTCTTCCAGCGTGCCGCGGTCATCCGGCCCAGTTTCGTTCGCGGTGTTTCTGGGGTCACGCACAACGTTTTCAACTCGCGGGCACCAAAGGCCAAAATCGGCAGACCCATGTCTTCGTTCCGGTCCGAAATCGCCTGGTTGGTCTGGCTGGGATTGTCCAGGTATTTCAGCCATCCGGAGACGGAAGCCTTGACCATTTCGGCGACCAGTTCGGGCCGGGTGCGGATGACCTCGGGCGTGGTGATCAACACGCTGGTGTAGGGATTGAACCCGAGATCCGAGACCATCAGCACGCGGGGCTGGGCCATCTGCAGGCGGGCCACGAAGGGTTCACTGATCGAGTAACCCTGTTGAGCAAAGTCGTCGTTGAGCAGGAACTGAGAGACGTTGCCGGTGTAGGGCACCAGTTGAACCCCCTTCAGGTCGACCGTCTTTTGCAGGAACAGCGACCAGGTGGCGGTACTGCTGACGGCCAGTGTCCCGACCTGGCCAAGGTCTTTCAGCGCTCGGATGCCCGAGTTCTCGTGGACGATCACGCAACGAGGGCTGACCTGCATCGCTGCCATCACGGCTACCGTTTCGGCTCCCGCCGCCTGGCCCACCAGCACGCGATCGGCATTGGTGATCCCGAACAGGACTCGCCCGGTGGCCACCTGGGTCACGACCTGGGTCCCGGGTCCCCCCGGGCGAATCTCGACATCGAGTTTCGAGTCGTCGTAGAAGCCGTGGACGTCGGCAGCGAAGAATCCACCGTGCTCGGCCTCGGGAAACCAGTTCAACTGCAACGACACCGCCGTCGGTGGGCGGACGATTCCATCGGCGGAGTCTGCTGCCACGTCGCTTTGCGGCGGTGGCTCGCTGCCGCCGCAACCCAGGCACAGCGCGGCGAGGACCAGAAGACATCTGGTGGAAGGTGAAGGCATGACCAAGGGTCCTCGGGTGTCGGGGCCTGGTCATTGTCGTGGTTGAATGACTGATTGTCACGCGGAGAGGCCACGTGGCTGAAGCCACGTCATCGGCAGAACCTGGTGTCTTCAGTCCAGCACCGCGTCAGTCCCCGGTCGTGTCCCAGCGAGCAAGCAAGGTCGATCCCACCCAGGTCACCGTGCCGAACAGTGCGATTCCCAGTACAGCCGAGGCGATCACCGCGGCGAACAAGTTGGCCGTCTTGAGGTGTTGCGAGGTGATGAGCACGAGGTGTCCCAGGCCGTAGTGCGTCGTGGTGTGCCCCACGAAAAACTCGCCAACAATCGCGCCGATCACTGCCATGCCGCTGCTCGTGCGCGCCCCGGTGACAAGGTAGGGGATCGCGTGGGGCAGCCTGAGTTTTCTCAGAACCTGCCAGCGGGTCGCCCGGTAGAGCCGAAAGAGTTCCAGGAGATCCTCGTCGATGACCAGTAGTCCGGAGGTGGTCGAGGCGATGATGGGAAACAGGCTGATGATGACCGTCACCAGGACGACGCTGGGGAACCCGGTCCCAAACCAGGTGATGATCAGCGGAGCGATGGCGATGATTGGCACCGTCTGCAGAAAGATCGCGTACGGGTAGCAGCTCGATCGCACCAGTCGCGACTGGGAGAAAATGATGGCGATGAGGACACCGACGACCAGGCTGGTTCCGAACCCGGCCAGGGCCGCCAGGCCAGTCCGCAGGGTGGCGGCCAGCAGCCGGTCGCCGTCATTGGCAATGGCTGCGCCGACATCTGTCGGGGCCGGCATCAGAAATTCCGGCCAATCGAACCACCACGAGGCGATCTGCCATCCGGCCAGCACGACCAGCAGCAGCCCCAACGGAGGTCCTCCTCTTGATGCGACATCCCGCCAACTCCGGTTCATCGCTCCACCTCCCCGCTCGCCTGTCTCAGGCGAGCGGACACTTCACCAGCCAGCCGGGCAAAGGTGGCATCAGCTCGCAATGAGGCGGTTCGTGGTCGTGGGAATTCGACCGGGACATCGGTGAACTCCCGGTCGGTTCCCGGTGGCATCACCACCACGCGGTCCGAGAGGAAGACCGCCTCGGAGACGTTGTGGGTGACAAAGACGGCCGTGGTGTTGCGGGCCGCGTGGATGGCGAGCAGTTCCTCGTTGAGTTGTTCGCGGAGCAGGTCGTCCAGGGCAGCGAAAGGTTCATCGAGAAGCAACACGTCGGGACGGGTGACCAGCGCCCGTGCCAGCGACACCCTCATCCGCATCCCTCCGGATAGCTCACGTGGTCGTTTTGACGCATCGGCTACGGTGAATCCAATCAACTCGAGACTCTCGTTGACTCTTCGGTGGGTCTCGGTTGCGTCCATACCCGCCAGTTCCAACGGCAGCCGGATGTTCTCTTCGACCGTCCGCCACGGCAACAGGTTGGGTTCCTGGAACACCAGGGCGATCCGTTGTGTTCCGGAACGGTGGACGGTGCCGGAGTTTGGTTCGAGCAATCCGGCCAGGAGTCTCAGCACCGTCGATTTTCCACAACCCGAGGGGCCGACCAGACCCACGAATTCGCCGGTGGCGATTTCCAGGTCAACCTGGTCCAGCACGACGTGCTCCGGATCGAACGCGACGGTCGTTCGATCGAGGGCCAGGGCGGGATGGGTTGTCGTGCAGTCCAAGAGAGTCGAATTCCTGTCGATTGACTGGTCGGGGATTGTCCACCGAAAAGACGTCCTCGCATCCTACTGGATTGGCATGGTTGCTCTACCCAACGACCGAGGGGTCTTGTCCTGATTGCCCCTGTTGCATTATTGTCCTGTTGGTTGCCTTTTCCGTGGAGTGCTTTGATGCGAGGGATTTGGGTGGTCCGGTTGCCTGTCGCCGCGTTGAGTCTCTCGTTACTGGGAGGCGGTCAACTGCTGGCCGACGAGACCACCAACCGGGTCGCGAGTGCTCACGGCGTGGACGGATCGGAGCTGCTGATCCTGCTGTACATTTTTGTGCTGGCCTCGTTTCTCGGTCACCAGTTGATCATGCGAGTGCCACCACTGTTGCACACCCCCCTGATGTCGGGAACCAATGCCATCTCGGGTATTTCCCTGGTCGGGTCGCTGGTCGCAGCTGGACTGGCCGAACCGGTGATCTGCAACGTGCTGGGAGGCGTGGCAGTCGGTTGCGCCATGTGCAACGTGGTCGGTGGCTTTGCAATCACTGACCGGATGTTGGCCAAGTTCCGCAAGGGGAGTCGGTAGACGGTGCACGTGATCGCCGAATTGGTGCCGATGACGACCGAGTGGCTGTACCTGGCCGCGGCGGTTCTGTTCATTGTTGGAATCCGTGACTTGAGCTCGGCCGAGACGGCCCGGCGGGGCAACATGCTGGCCGCCGTTGGCATGGTGCTGGCAATTCTCGGGACGATGCAGCACGGCCTGATCGTCAAGTGGGAGTGGATCGCGGTGGGCATGGTTGCCGGTGGGGTGATCGGGCTGTTGATGGCTGTGTTCATGCCGATGACGGCGATGCCCGAACGGATCGCGATCGTCAATGGGCTCGGCGGCGCTGCGAGTGGATTGGTAGGAATCTGTGAGGTGATCCGCCACGTGATCAGTCCGTCGGAGGGGGCCACGGCGGCGGATTTTAACGCATTCCACGTTGGCGTGGCGGGCCTGGAGATCATGCTGGGTGCGTTGACGTTCACCGGCAGTATGGTGGCCTTTGGCAAATTGCGCGGCCTGGTGAGTAGCAAGCCATTAACCTACCCGGGCCAGAACGTGGTCAACGTGTTGTGGTTGGTGGTGATGATGGGCCTGATTGCCGGGTTGGTCATGGCCAAGCTCGACCCGATGTTCTTCTTTGTCCTGGCCGCCATGGCACTGTTGTTTGGCGTGATGTTCGTGTTGCCGATTGGTGGTGCGGACATGCCGGTGGTCATCGCGATGCTCAATGCGTACTCGGGACTGGCGGCCGCGGCCACCGGTTTCGTGTTGAGCAATAAGGTCTTGATCATCGCCGGCGCGCTGGATGGTTCCTCGGGCCTGCTGCTCTCGTTGCTGATGTGCCGCGCGATGAATCGTTCGCTGACCAACGTGTTGTTTGGTGCGGTGGGAGGCGGGACGGCTGTCGCAACTGGCGATGGAGAGTTGCAGGGTGACCCTCAGACAATTTCGACCGTCGAAGCCGCTGAACGGCTCTTCGATGCCCGTCGGGTGATCGTGGTGCCCGGCTATGGTATGGCCGCCGCGGGAGCTCATTTTGCCATCCGGGAAATGGCCGATGTCCTCAAGGAACGCGGGATCAGCGTCAAGTACGCGATCCACCCGGTTGCCGGACGAATGCCCGGACACATGAACGTGCTGTTGGCCGACGCCAACGTGCCCTACGACGACCTGGTTGAGATGGACGAGATCAACCCGGAGTTTGCCGAGGCGGACGTGGCGCTGGTGATGGGAGCCAATGACATCTGCAATCCGGCGGCCCGCACGGCCGAGGGCAGCCCGATTTACGGGATGCCGATTCTCGACGTCGACCAGGCCGCGCAGGTGATCGTGATCAAGAGAAGTATGAGTCCGGGATTTGCGGGGATTTCCAACGAGTTGTTCGTGGCACCCAACTGCGCGATGCTCTTTGGCGACGGCAAACAGGTGGCCGAGCAACTCGTCGAGACCCTCTCGCTGTAACGGCAGGAAGCAGGCAGGGACACAATGAAGGTCGTGGTGCCCAGGGAACTGGCCGCGGGTGAGACGCGTGTGGCGGCGACGCCACGAACGGTCAAGCGGATGGACCGCGCCGGCTTGTCGGTCCAGGTCGAATCGGGTGCCGGGGTCGGATCGGGAATCACCGACACGGAGTTCAGGGAGTCGGGGGCTGAGATTGTCGGGGACCGGGCCGCGTTGTTCTCCGGTGCCGAGATTGTCCTGAGCGTGAATCCACCGGACGCCGAAACGGTGGACCAGATTCCCGCAGGAGCGGTGCTGGTTGCCACGCTCAACCCGATGATCGAGAAAGACCTGGTCTTGAGACTGGCCAACCAGGGAGTCTCGGCTTTTTCACTCGACATGGTTCCCCGGATTGCCCGGGCACAGTCGATGGATGTCCTCAGTTCAATGAGCACCCTCTCGGGGTACCAGGCGGTGTTGCTGGCGTCGATGGCGATGCCGGGGATCATGCCGTACCTGACCACGGCTGCCGGGACACTGCACCCCGCCAAGGTGCTCGTGTTGGGTGCTGGTGTGGCCGGGTTGCAGGCGATTGCCACGGCACGTCGGCTGGGAGCCCTGGTCTGGGGTTACGACATCCGCCCGGTGGTCAAGGAACAGGTGGAAAGCCTGGGGGCGGAGTTCCTGGAGTTGATTGATACGACGACCGAAGCCGAGGACGCCGGTGGATACGCTCGTGAACAAAGCGAGGACCAGGCCGCTCGGCAACAACAGGCCATGACTGCTCACCTGGCCCAGATGGATGCCGTGATCACCACAGCCCTGATTCCGGGTCGCCCGGCTCCGACGCTGCTGACCTCCGAGATGGTCTCGGCAATGAAGTCGGGTTCGGTCATTGTTGACCTGGCGGCTGAACGTGGTGGAAACTGCGAGTTGACCAGGCCGGGGCAGAACTTCACTTCCGATCACGGGGTGACTATCCTCGGCCCGTTGGATATTCCTCGCAGTGTGCCGGCTCATGCCAGCCTGATGTATGCCAACAACGTGGCCAATTTCCTGTTACACGTGTGTCGAGATGGTCAGATCGATGTCGAATCTGATGACGAGGTGGCTGTCGGCACGCTGGTTACCAGTGGTGGACGGGTCGTTCATGAGCGCATTATCGAGGTGCTGGAGATTCCCGGTAATTGAGGGGGTCCGCCGATGAACCCGTTTGAAGTCGTGTTGATTCCCGGAGACGGGATCGGGCCGGAAGTCACCGATGCCGCCTGCCGGATACTCGAGGCCGCCGGTGCTCCGCTGGTTTTCCAGGTGCACCATGCGGGCCTGTCGGCGTTGGAGCAGGGCCAGGAAGTCTTGCCCGAATCGACCGTGGACGCCATCCGGCATTGTGGCGTGGCCCTGAAGGGTCCCTGCACGACTCCGGTGGGCGACGGATTCACGTCGGTCAACGTCCAGCTCCGGCAGCAACTCAACCTCTTCGCCGCGGTACGACCGGTTCGCAACCTGACGGGTGTTTCGACCCGTTTCGATGATGTTGACCTGGTGATTGTCCGCGAGAACACCGAGGGGCTTTACAGCGGGGTCGAGAACCAGGTGACGCCTGACGTGGTGATGAGCATGAAGGTGGCAACCGAAACGGCCTGCGACCGGATCGCCCGCTGGGGTTTCCGTTTCGCCACGCGTCGCAAGAGGAAAAAGATCACGGTCTTCCACAAGGCCAACATTATGAAACTCACCGACGGGCTGTTCCTCCGTTGTGCACGACAGGTGCACCAGGAGGAGTATCCGAACATCGAGTTCGAGGAAGTGATCATCGACGCGGGTTGCATGAAGTTGGTCCAGGACCCGTCGCAGTTTGACGTGCTGTTGCTGGAGAACCTCTACGGAGATGTTGTCAGTGACCTGTGCGCGGGCCTGGTTGGCGGACTGGGTGTGGTTCCCGGAGCAAATATTGGCGAGGACCTGGCGGTGTTCGAGGCGGTTCACGGATCGGCTCCGGATATTGCCGGCCAGGGTATTGCCAATCCACTGGCGGTGACGATGTCGTCGGTCATGATGCTCAATCACATCGCCGACACTCGTGAGAATCCGGCATGTCGTGAGGCCGGTGACCGGATCAAGTGTGCATACAACCTCGCCCTGAACGAGGGTTGCCTGACCCGCGATCTGGGCGGCGACCTGGACACCTCGCAGTTCGTGGCCGCCCTGATCGATCGCATGGAGGCACCGGGCACGTGAACGACGGACCCGTCACTTCCAGGTTGCTGGCCGTCGATGTGGGCAACAGCCGGGTCAAGTTCGGGATGTTCGACCTGGCGTCAATTGTCGATGGATTGCCCAAGCTGGTCGATTCGCTGGCGGCAGCACCCGATGGTCCCATGCCGTGGCAGGAGATCCGTGGCTGGTTGGGCGAATCGGATTTGTCCGTACCGCGTGGCATCGTGGCCGGTTCAAATCCGCTTGTTCGTGACGTGGTGGTTGAGGGCTGGCCGTCGGAATGGCCCACCCCGAGAGTTCTCACTGATTCGGGTTGCCTGGACCTCGACGTGCAACTGGATCATCCGAGCCAGGCCGGAATCGATCGACTACTCAATGCCGTCGCGACCAGGCGACTGACGGCCGCACAGCGTCCGGCGATTATCGTTGATTCGGGAACGGCCACGACCGTGGACATGGTCGATGCCACGGGCGCCTTCCGTGGTGGAGCCATTCTGCCTGGATTTGGATTGTTGGCCCGGTCGTTGCATCGCTACACCGCATTGCTGCCGCTGGTCACGCTGGAGCAACTCGGAGTCGGTCCGCCACCGGTGGTTGGCCAGGACACCACGACGGCGATCAAGAGCGGGTTGTTCTTCGGTCAACTGGGAGCCGTTCGCGAGTTGGTTCGCGTGATGTCCAGTTCGGTTGGTGGTGGACCGGTGGACCTGTTTCTGACCGGTGGAGGTGGCCCGCTGTTGGCCACGAAACTCACCGAAGCCCGGTTCGTTCCGCACCTGGGTCTGTCCGGTCTTGCTGAGGTGGCACGGACCACTGCCCAGGGAGACTCTCCGTGAACACCACCCGTGTGGCGGTGTTGACGCCGCAGGGCCGTGGAGCGATCGCCACCGTCCTGGTGGAGGGTCCGACCAATGCGACAGACTGGGGTTGGCTTTTCGTTGCGGCCAACGGTCTTGACCTGGCCGACCAGGAGATTGGTCGGATCTGTTTTGGCCACTGGGGCGACCGCGAGAGCGGGTTGCCATCGGAACAGGTCGTGGTGTGCCGGACCGACGAGAATCGGTTCGAAGTGCACTGTCATGGCGGCACGGTGGCGGTGGCACGGATTCTCGGCGACCTTGTCGAATCCGGAGCGAGGAAGTGCGAATGGATCGAGTTGACCGGGGGTCGACGTGGCGAGCCGATCCATCGGGTAGAGATCGAGGTGACCGAGGCGCTGGTGTCAGCGACGACCTGGCGGCTGGCTTCGATCCTGCTCGATCAACAATCGGGAATCCTGTTGCGGTCGCTTCGGCAGATCGAATCAACGGATTGGGAGTCCCGGGATGAGCGAGCCGGGCTGATGAACGAGTTGCTGGAATGGTCCGGGCTGGGACGATGGTTGGCCGGTCCGCCGACGGTGGTGCTGGCCGGATCTACCAACGTTGGCAAGTCGAGCCTGCTGAATGCGCTGCTGGGATTTGGTCGAGCGATTGTCTGGGACGAGCCGGGAACCACGCGCGATGCGGTCGTTGGACACACGGCGATCGACGGCTGGCCGGTTCGGCTGGTCGACACGGCCGGGTTGAGAGAAACCGAAGATGAGATCGAGGCGGTTGGGATCGAGCATACTCGCCGGGAAATCGCTTCGGCCGATTTGGTGTTGCTGGTCGTTGATGGATCGATTCCGGTGGATGAATCGACCAGCCGATCCATCGGTGCCATGGGCGAGGGGCTGATCGTGGCCAACAAGTGTGACCTGGGGGATGCGACCGAGGGCATGTTGCCTGGTGGGACACTGGCGGTTTCGGCACTCAATGGTGACGGCATCGATTCGCTGGCTGCGGCGATCGTGGCGAGGCTGGTTCCCCGGGTTCCCGAGCCGGGGACGGCGGTGCCGGTTTCGACCCGGCTTGTCGAGTGCCTGGAACGTGCGGCGAAGGCGATGGACGACGGTGACGAGACAGAATTTCGCAAGAGGATGAGTGACGCGATTGGATGATTGTTGCGTCACGGCCGGGTGTTACCATGGTGGCGGGCTGGTCGGTTGCCGATCGGTCTTCGCTCCTCGTGCCCATCGTGGCGGATTGTTCCGGGAGCCTGGTGCATTATGAATGACCTGATGAACAACTGGGCCGAACAATACACCGGTCGTTTCATTGCCCTGATGGTCGTGTCGGTGATCATCCTGGTGGGCGTGTGTGGGTTGTACGCACTGTTGCAGCGGCGACGGGGACAACAGGATGGGCCCCGCCGCCGGTTTACGATCGGCGGTGTTGCGGTCGGTGGGTTCTTTCCGCTGCTTTTGGCCATCTCGGTTGTCCTGACGAGCTGGTTCCTGTTGGTTCAGACGTTGGCCCTGCTGGTGCTGACGCTGCTGTCGAACCGACTCCGATGGCCGGCAAAACGGTTTGCCATGGTTGCCTCGACACTGGTGGTCGTGATCATCGCAGCCGCGGGTGGGCGTGGAGTGATTCAAGCCGAACAGGCCCGTCGCGAGTACCCTTTTGAATCGTTGACCGAACGACTGCAGCCGGCAGACGAACTGGTGCTTGCCGGACCCAAGCTGACGGAGTCCAGTGAGGCGGTCTTGCTGAGTGCTGAGAAAAATCTGGAGCGGTTGCAGAATGATTTGTTTAGCGGGTACACCCGTCGGCGTGCGTCACTGGAGCTGGTTCATGCGACCCAGGTCCTGAACTTCATCACCAGTGAAGGTTTCGGTATTGGACGGATGCTGGGACCGGACATTGCCGGTGCTCGGATTGACAAACTCCGAAAATGGCCTCAACCGGTTGTCTTGCAGCCCGGAGATGCTGATTCAACCGGTGAAAAATCCGAACTGTGGTTGCCGCTACGACCAGGCACCGGACCACGACGGCCATTGACGACTATGCATGAGGCCCTGTTGCTGGACTTTGCCAATCCACGGACCTACGGGTGGGTTCGAGATCTCGAGCACGTGACCGGCTTTCGTCCTCACGGTCTTGACCAGTTCGAATCGCCCACCAAGAAGTTCGAGGTCAATGCGGAGGGTGGAGGATCGGGATGGCGGCTGGAGAGAATCGAACTGGTGAGCCTGCTGAAGACTGCCAAGCCGGCAGTGTACCTGTCGGACAATCTGCCGCGGATGGACGAATTGGCCGGGTCGAAACGTCGATCACTGGACGGCTTTGAGACGATCGCATTGCGAGAACTGCATGGTGGCAAGACCCTGGTGATTCGCAGCCAGGGCGAACGGATGAGGATGATGGGGGCCCTGCGTTCCGCCCGGCAGTGTTCGCTGTGCCACGAGGTACCGCGTGGAACTCTGCTGGGAGCTTTCAGTTACTGTTTCCGTGACCAGACCTCGGCAAGATCGTCCGAGTAGTCTCTGTTCCAGAGCGGGTGGTCGGCCAGCGCGGCGATCAGGCCGGCCTGTCGCTGCTTGTCGAGTACCAGGGTGCGGACCTGTTGGTGTTCGAGTCGTTGAGGCCAATCGTGAGCCACCCCGATCACCTCGATATAGTCTCGCCACACGTCCTGGGGGATCAGGTGGGTGTGAGAAGCGACCAGCAGTTGGATTCGTGGTGGCCCCTGCCAGATCAGGAAATCGCCCCACTCGTAGGCAGCCAGGACCATTCCCCTGGGAGGATGTGAGACCAGCCATGCGGCCGCCTCGACGGGGGTGGCTGCAGAGACCAACGGTCGCCGGGCCAGGAGCGTGTCACGGTGGGTCAACAAACCCCTGGCAGCCGGGGACGAGAGGATCGCGATTGTTGCCACGATCAGTCCACATCCGATCAGTTTTCTTTTTTGTTTGGTGGTGCATGTCGGTGCGTCAGAGACCTGGCGGTCCAGGCTGCTGGCCTGCAGTGCGACAATCAATCCTGCCATTGGTGCCCACCAGTTGATCAACCGTGAACACATCAGTGCGGCCACACCTGTCGTGGCGAGCATCATCCAGGCCGGTGTCCGGATCCGTCGCCTGGAGGCGAGAGCCAGGGCCAGGATCAGCATCATGGCCGCCAGCATTGCTCGGGCCTGGGATTGTTCCCAGGCCAGCGGTTGCCACTCGACAATGTCGGCGAGATTCGGGTGTTGACCGATCCGCCACGCCGACCAGGGTAACGTGACCCCGTACGGGGTGGCCACAAGGGGTATTAGCAGTCCGACAATCGCCTGGCGGAACCGGTGGGCCAGCTGCCGGTCGGATTGCCACGAGCGCCACCGTCCGGTCCTGTGGCGGCAGTCGATGGCCCGTCCGGCCACGTGCAGGACCAAAAGTAACCAGCCGATCACGAATGATCCGTGCAGGTTGGCCCAGAGTCCCAGCACGATTCCGACCAGGATCACTCGCCGGTGAGAGGGCCTGGGATCGTGCATCAACGCCAACAACAGCGTGAAGCAGGCCAGCCCGGCCAACTGTGGACGGATGATCTGAAGCTGTTGCCAGCCGACGGCCAGGAAGATGGCGGCCCCGCAAACCGCTGCTGGAATCCGTCTCCTGCGTCGCGACGCCAGGACGGGCATGACTGCCAGTAGTGCGCAGCCGGTCACCAGCGTGGCGTACAGCAGTTGCAGGGCCTCGCCGCCGCCGGCCGACATGATCCGGAATCCGATCAGTTGGCTCCATCGTGCCGTGTCGACCAGGGGTTCATCGGTGGCGTGCGGCAGAAATGGTTCGTTCGCAGGCGTCTGGCCATCGTGTTCGACCATCCACCGCCCGTAGGCGAGGTGGCCCCAGAGATCGGTATGCCAGAGAGGTTGTCGAGCCAGTCCACACCACAGGCCGGCCACTGCGACCAACAGGAGCAGGGGTCCGACGAGCGTTCGGGGTCCGGGCAAGCGGGTGTCCACCTGCGGTTCCTCTCTGGTGGCGGAATCGACTACAACCTCGTCGCTTGACAGTAGTCTGTCGCCGAAGTGGTGGTCAAATAGGGGAGTTTCCCGGTGCAACTGGGCGAGGGTCTGAAACGTGTGCCCTGGAGCGTGGTCGTTGCGGCTTCGTTGCTGGTTGCGCTGGGCCTGGCGGGAATCTCGCGTGGCGATCAACTGGCCGGGTCGGGATCTCTCTTCTCTCGCCAATTGATCTGG
This sequence comes from uncultured Planctomycetaceae bacterium, assembly GCA_963933195.1. Classification (GTDB taxonomy): domain Bacteria; phylum Planctomycetota; class Planctomycetia; order Planctomycetales; family Planctomycetaceae; genus UBA8437. Next base: position 8,337 of record CAWVUS010000019.1, on the reverse strand, counting down.
ATCGGCCTGGCAGTCCCGGCATTGGTCGTGGCGGCCTGTGTGCCGTATCGATCGTTACGACCTGCCAGTTACGTTCTGTTCGGAGCGACCGTGTTGCTGTTGTTGCTGGTGTTCCTGATGCCAGCTCATCACGGGGCACGGCGGTGGATTCCCCTGGGGGTCTTCGATATGCAGCCCTCGGAACTTGCGAAGCTGACGTTCATCCTGGCGATGGCCCATTACCTGATGTACCGCCGCAATTTCCGGCGGATCCTGGGACTGTTCACTCCGTTTCTACTGACCCTGGTCCCGTTGGTCTTGGTACTCAAGGAGCCTGACCTGGGGACCGCGTTGCTGTTTCTACCGATGCTGTTTGCGATGCTTCTGGCTGCCGGGGCGCGGGTGCGGCACCTGGTGCTGATCGGGATGCTGGGTGTGGCGGTGACCCCGGTCCTGTGGCTGGGGATGAACGCGGAACAAAAGTCCCGGGTGGTCTCGTTACTGACCCAGGACGAAAACGGACCGGTGCCCCGAGGGGATGGCTACCACCTGTACCAGTCGAAGCGAATGCTGTCTCTGGGTGGAACGTGGGGCAGCGAGTTGGCCGGGATGCCGATCGATGACCCGGCTGCTTATCACCTGCCCGCGGCGAGGACCGATTTCGTCTTCTGCCTGATCGGTGAGCGATTTGGGTTGATCGGCAGCCTGGCCACCCTGGTCATCTACGGTGTGTTGATCATCAGGGGTCTCTCGATCGCCTGTGCGACACGTGAACCATTCGGGCGGCTGTTGGCCACGGGAATCGTCACGCTGCTGGCGACGCAGGCGATCATCAACACCGGCATGACCGTCGGGTTGATGCCGATTACCGGGATGACCCTGCCCCTGGTCAGTTACGGCGGATCGAGTCTGGTGGCGACGGCGATCGCGCTGGGGTTGTTGATCAACGTGGCGATCCGGCCGGGATACGAAATGACCTCCGAGCCGTTCCGGTTTACCACGGGTGCAGGCTAGAGGCCTGCTCCGCTGTACCGAACCCGCCCCCGCCGCAGGGAAAGAACCCGGACCACGTTATTTCTGGAAGAAATCGGTGGGTCCACGCAGCGTGTAGTAGGGGTACTGCACGACGGCCGGCGGCTGATTGGCGGCCGGGTAGCTCAGGTTTTCGGGTGTCTTGTACTCGAAGGTGTGATAGTGCCCGCCGTGGAAGGCACCCCGTGGTTCGTGTTCACCGTCGTGCATCCCGGCATGACTGGTCGGAGCAAACCGGGCTTCATTCGGAGCCTGGCCTCGCACGATTCCTCGAGGATTCTGGCAGCCGACGGCCAGTGAAACGGCCAGGCAGGTGGCCAGGCTCAGGGTCATTCGTGTCGTCATCGTCGAGTACCCCCCCGGTCTTTCGACCGGTTGCAGTGAACTGGGTGTTGTCCGGTTACGCCATCCATCCGCCGGACGCCGTGAAATTCTTATCGGCAACAAAGGCTCCCCGAGGCCACAGAATGCGGAGAATCGGTCGGACCCAAACAGTTTCACCAGCTCATCGATCTTGCGGCATCCTTGCGATCGAACTAGATTACCGCGCTACGGTTTGGCGACTGTCGCATTGATGTTGCATGGAATAGAGAGCGTTTCACGTGTACGTTTCCGTGACTTCCCGATGTTTGGGTGATCTGCCGTTTCTAGAAGCCTGCAGCTTGCTGGCTGATTACGGTTACACCCGGATCGAATTCTGGCTTGATGAGAACAGCGACCACCTGAAACCTTCAGACGTGGTTGCCGATATCGACGGGTTTGTCAGCCGTTACCGCGCTGCGTCGCGGTTGACGCCGGTTGCGTTTTGTTTTGAGCAGCCCATCGATGTTGAGACATTTCGCGAGATTGCCCGGTTGGCAAAGTTGATGCGGGTCGCGCAGATCACGATCCCCTCGACTCCACTGGGGACACCATTCAACGCCGAGATCGAGCGTTTGCAGGAGTTGTTGCAGATCAGCACCGCGGCCGGTCTGCAGCTGTCGATCCGTACCAGGACAGGACACCTGACCGAGGACGCTCACACCGCGGTTGAACTCTGCCAGGCCGTCAACGGCGTGGGTCTCTCACTGGACCCCTCGTACTACATTTGCGGCCCGCACAAGGGCGAGTCGTACGACCAGGTGTTCCCCTACGTCTACCACGTGTACCTGAGGGACACGACCACCGACGAGATCCAGGTCCAGGTTGGACTGGGCGAGGTGGATTACAGTCGTTTGATCAGCCAGTTGCGTCGCGAGGATTACGATCGGACGCTGTCGGTCGATTTCTTTCCCGACCAGTACGGCGACCTCGACCGCGCGCTGGAGTTGAGGAAAATGCGGATGCTGCTCGAGTCGCTGCTGATCTGAGCCGGCTCTAGAAGTCGCCGGGGTTACCGAAGAGGTTTCCCCCGTCACCGGTACCGCCCTTCAGAGCCGATCGTTCGATCCTCTCGACAGGTGGCAGGTCCTCCTCGGATGCATCGCCTGCGGCGTCCCCGATCGGCCGATCCTTCAGCGCTTTCATCGACAGCGAGATTCGTTGACGATCGACGTCGACCTCGAGGATCTGGACGTCGATGGACTGTTCCTCGCTGAGCACATCGCTGACGCGGCGTACCCGGGTGTGCTCGAGTTCGCTGATATGCACCAGCCCCTCGATTCCGGGTGCCAGTTCCACGAAGGCGCCGAAGTCCATGATCCGGGTGACGGTGCCGCTGACGTGCTTGCCGACGGCGAACATGTCGACGGCTTCCAGCCAGGGGTCACCAGACAACTGTTTCATTCCCAGGCTAATCCGGCTGCGCTCGGTGTCGATTCCCAGGATCTTGACCTCGACCGCCTGTCCCTGGGTCAGCACCTGATCGGGATGATTCAGTCGTGACCAGCTGATTTCGCCGATGTGCAGAAAGCCGTCGAGTCCTCCGAGGTCGACAAAGGCGCCGTAGTCCTTGAGTGTCTTGACGGTGCCGTTGCGAATGTCTCCGACGTTGAGCTGTTGCCACAGTTCGGCTGCAACGTCCTTCTGTTCTTCTTCGAGCAGTGCCCTGCGGCTGACCACGAGGTTGCGTTTTCTGGAATCGACTTCCATCACCTGCACGGAGAGTTTCTGGCCGATAAACGGTTCGAGGTCCTCGACGTAGGCACGGTCGACCTGTCCGGCCGGCAAAAAGCCTCGCAGTGCTCCGACCTCGACTTCGAGCCCACCCTTGTTGGCCTTCTTGACGACGCAGTCGCACTTCATGCCGACTGTCACCGCGTTCCAGTCGCCTCCGACGCGTCGCCGTCCTCGTGGCAGGTTGAGCTGGATCAGGCCCTCATCGGCGTCGTACTGCTCGAAGGCCACGTCGATCACCTGGCCCACTTCCGGGTCGCTTTTGTCCCATTGCCGACGGGGAACAATTCCGGTGGCTCTCATCCCGATGTCGACGAACACATTGTCCGGGTCGATGGCCTGGATGGTTCCCTTCAGCCGTGCTCCCTCCTCGAGATCTTCTTCCGATTCGATCCGTTCGCCGGTCTCACCCGAGACGTCGCCATCGACGCTGGCGACAGCCTGGGCGGCCAGGTCCAGCAGCTTGGCGTCGTCGCTGGCCAGCGCGGCTTCGATTTCGGCTTCGAGTGCGGCATCGAGGTCATCGTCGGGAGGCAGTTCGACGGCTGGAGCAGCCTCCTTTTGTGCCACCGGTGGTGAGTCCGCGGTTTCGGTCTCCGCTGCGGCCGCGGCTGCCACATCGGCCAGCTTCTCCTCGATCGAGGGTTCACCCTCCGACGGTGTTGTCACCGGCTTGGTCCGCGACGGAATCGCTCGGGCCGAATCGCCACCGGTTGGTTTCAGTGCCGGTCTTTTCCGCTCGGAACCGGATGATTCCGCGGATGGCACTTCGACGGCGGTGTTGTCGACGGCCTCTTCAGGTGGTGTCGGTGTTGTATCGTTCACAGCAGCAGGCTCCAGTCGAGCGGGATCAATGGCCCGGTGACGGGTTAATTCGATGTCTTCTTTTCGTTGCCGGTCGAGGCCTTGACGCAACGTAGCCCGATGGCGTCGCTCTTGACGTGATCGGGAAGCGGCACTCGTGTGATACTTTTCAAAGACGGGTACCGGTCTCGCCAGGAACCGCTGCGAATCACTCGGGACGAGTATTTTTTCGATCCGTCCCAGGCTCCGCTGTCCTTGGGGGCACCGGTGTAGTCGGGGTGCCAGGCGTCGGCGACGAATTCCCAGAGGTAACCGTGCATGTCATAGAGGCCCCAGGGGTTGGGCTTGAGGGCTCCAACGGGTGGGTCATTTCCGGCGGCATTGCCGGTGTGCCAACCGAAGGGATCCAGCAGGGATGCCTTGTTGCCGGTGTCGCTCTTGCCACGGGCATCCTGTCCGAAGCTGTAGTCGGTGGTTGTTCCTGCGCGGCAGCAGTACTCCCATTCGGCCTCGGTCGGCAGGCGGATTTCCTCGTTCGCCCCGATCATTTTCATGGTTCGCATCATCGCTGTCGCTCGTCCGCAAAACGCCACCGCTTCCTGCCAACTGAGCATCTCGACGGAATTTCTCGGGCCGGTCCACTTGCTGGGGTTTTTCCCCATGACCGCTTCCCAGAGATTCTGGGGCACCTCGTACTTGGCAATCGAGAATTCGCCGGCGAGCCGGACCGTCCGGGACGGCTTCTCGCTGGCGTCACCCTTGTCGCTGCCCATCACGAATGTCGCGGGGAATTGGCCTTTGCCCGGAGTGATCGAGACGAATTCCTCGTTGAAAGTTTTGAGCAGGGCCTGTCTTTGGGCAGTGGTCATTGGAGATTTCTTGTCATTTTTCTTGTCCTGCGCCGAGGCGATCAGGCAGATCGTGAGGACCACAACGGCGGCCAGGGGGATCCTGAAGGGGCGATGCATCGGTACGGCTCGTGTTGAGTGTGTTACAGGGTCATGTCATTACTATCGAAGTTGTCGACAGGTCGCAACGATTGGACGTCACACTTGGGGCCACCGAAACGATTCGAGGTCGTCGACCGGGCCGTGTGCCGGAGGAGTGTCGTGCTCGGGTGCGGCTGTGAAGTGGTGCGGCAGTTTGACGCACGTCGGTCCAGTGGTCAGAGTGTGCGGTCATGAGTGATCCGGAGACACGGCCGCCGCGAAGCAACCAGTTGCTGTCGAAGACCGCCAGCCGGCTGGTCGTGGTCGACGTGCAACAGAAACTGCTGGACCATATCCCGGTCGCCGAGAGCCTGGTCGAAAACTGTCGTCGCCTGGTTCGTGGTGCGCAGTTGCTTGATGTTCCCGTTGCGGCGACCGAGCAGTACCCCGCGGGCCTCGGGCCGACGACCCCGGTGCTCTCGGAGTTATTGGACGAGATTCCCGAGAAGTTGCGGTTCAGTTGTGCCGAGTGCTTGGACTGGGGTCCGGCGGGTGAGGGGCAGGAACAACGCGACCAGGTGGTGGTCTGCGGCATCGAGGCCCATGTCTGTGTTTTGCAGACGGCGTTGGACCTGGCGGCCCAGGGTTTCCGTGTTTTTGTGCCGGCCGACGCGGTCGCCAGTCGCCACAAGTTGGACTGGAAAACCGCCCTGGGACGACTCGCTGATTCGGGTGTTGTCGTGCTGACGACCGAGAGCGTGTTGTTCGAGTGGTGCGAAGTGGCCGGTACCGATGAATTCCGTCAGATCAGTCGTTTGGTGACTGGCAAAGACAAAGCTTGAAACGGCTTCCAGCGGGTGGGTACAACGGAGTGTGTTGCGGATGACCGTCCGTGACTGATCGGTTCACTCTGACGACGGCAAAAAAGATGGCTTCCACCGTTCCCTCGCCAACCAGTACCACTGCCCAGTCGGCCGCTTTTCCCAATCTCAGGATGCGTCGCCTGCGGACGCACCCGCGGCTGCGAGAGATGGTGCGCGAGACGCGGTTGTCTCCGTCTGATTTTATCCTGCCGTTGTTCGTGCGTCATGGAGAGAACCAGAGGGTTCCCATCGTCTCGATGCCCGGTCACAACCAGTTGACAATCGACTTGTTGGCCGACGAGGTGTCCGAGATTGCGGCACTGGGAATCCCGGCGGTGATCCTGTTCGGGATTCCAGCCGAAAAGGACGCGGTGGGCAGCGACGCATGCGATGATCACGGGATCGTGGCCGAGGCGGTTCGCGCGATCAAGGCGGGTGGCAGCGACCTGCTGGTGATCACCGATGTGTGTTTCTGCGAGTTCACCGATCACGGTCACTGCGGGATCGTCAACGATCGCCACGGACCGCTGGATGTGGACAACGATGCGACGCTCGAGATCCTGGCCGCACAGGCTGTTGCCCATGCCCGTGCCGGAGCCGACATGGTGGCTCCCTCGGGAATGATGGACGGGATGGTTGGTGCGATCCGCGGTGGACTCGATTCGGCGGGTTTTTCGAATCTGCCGATTCTCAGCTACGCCGTCAAATACGCTTCGGCCTTTTACGGCCCGTTCCGCGACGCTGTCGAGAGTGCTCCTCAGTTTGGAGACCGTCGAACCTACCAGATGGATCCAGCCAATGCGGGTGAGGCGTTGCGGGAGGCGGCACTGGATGTGGCCGAGGGTGCGGACCTGCTGATGGTCAAGCCGGCCCTGGCTTACCTGGACATCATCCGCCGGGTCAAGGAGGCTCATCCGGGTGTCCCGTTGGCGGCCTACAACGTCAGCGGCGAGTTTGCGATGGTCAAGGCCGCTGCCGAGGCCGGCTGGATCGACGAGCAGGGTGTGGCCCTCGAGAGCCTCCTGGCGATCAAGCGAGCCGGGGCGGACATGATCCTGACCTACTTTGCCAAGGATGCCTGTCGCTGGTTGGCGTAGCGGCTGGTTGCTGCCCGGTCGGTTTCACGAGGATTCGCAACCGGCGCGGTGGTCCCTCAGAAGCCGCTCGACGTCGGCGTGTCGCGCCTGCTGGAGTGAATTGAACGAGATCTTGACCGCTTCACGGCCACCCTTGTAGCCGGTGATCTCACGAGTTTGACCCAGCCCGGCCACGCGGCCCAGGGGGATCGTTCCGGGTGGCCCGAGCAGGAACAGTTCGACCGACTGAACCCGCTTGGTCCACAGTTGGGCCCACACCGGACCCCCGCGGGTCAAGCGGAACGACACCGAGTTGCGACCGGTCCAGTCGACGACGATATCCGGTCCCACGGCCTGCAGTTGGTCGGCCAACAGGTCGACCAGTTCCTCGGGCCAACCCACCCGCTTGCCGACCGGGAATCCTTTTCGCAGCCGGTGCCACTTCCGTCCCAGCACTTTCCACGGTTGCAGGTCACCCGGATTTTGCTGGGAGCGAGTGGTTTGTTCCAGGAACGCACCGCGGGCGGTGTCCAGGAACGCTTCGAATTCGGGAGTATCAATTTCGCTGAGCCAGTGCACCTTGAGTGTCACTTCCTGCCAGGGTCCCTTGATGTTCTTGACCCGCACTCGCGAGCCCCGACCATAGATCGGCAGTTCGTCAATGTCGTCAAGTGGTCTGAGATCCAGTTGGGGTGCGAGTTCATCCTGGCGGAACGTGTTGCGGCGGACCCGGAACTTCAATGTCACCAGCCACTGGTCTCCAGTCAGGGCATGGAAGAACCAGCCATCTTTTTTTACCGGTCCGGTGATCTCGACGACGCTGCGGTGATTGAAATCGGGGGGGAGGAAATCGTCGGAGTCTTCAAGCCGGTCGAGGATTCTGGCGAGAACCGTTCCATTCCAGCGTGCCGGTTGACCGTTGTGTGCGATGCGATCACTGGTGTGCCAGCGTCGTCCGTCCTGTTCCCAGGGCATGCGGGTGTCGCGACCGATCTTGCGGAAATCGAGATCCCCGTCGCGCTTTTCGGTGACGGCTTTCACGTTGAAGATGTCCCGGGTTGCTCTCTGGCCGGATTTCAGCACGGGGGCCAACAACTCACCGGTCCATGAACGCACTCCGTTTTTCCCGCGCCGTTTCGCCGCGCGGGCCTGTTTGACCACGTCCTCGGGGGTTCCTTCGGCCACGATCCGACCACCGCCGGCCCCGGCCTCTGGGCCCAGGTCTACGATCCAGTCGGCCGTCTTGATCACGTCGAGGTTGTGTTCGATCACGACGACCGTGTTTCCCGCTTCGACAAGGCTCTGGAGCACTTTCAGTAGCTTGTCGATGTCGTCGAAGTGCAGTCCGGTGGTGGGTTCATCGAGCAGGTAGAGCGTGCGTCCGGTCTGTGGTCGTGCCAATTCGGCGGCCAATTTCACCCGCTGGGCTTCGCCACCGGACAGGGTGGGAGCGGGTTGTCCGAGCGTGAGATAATCCAGTCCGATGGCACATAGGGTGGCCAGGGGAGCCCGGATCCGCGGGATATTTTCGAACAGCGCCAGTGCATCGCCGATGGGCAT
>CAWVUS010000018.1:0-38771 GCA_963933195.1 uncultured Planctomycetaceae bacterium | reverse complement strand
TCGCGACGTGCCATCAACGATGCAATCTCCCGAGGACCATCCCGGTCAAACCCGGACGGTCGTGAACAACTCACTACGCCGTTTGTACGAATGCCTCGTACGTCATCCCCAACGACTCGGCCACCGCCCGGTTGGTCAATTTCCCCTGGTGAACGTTGACCGCTTCGGCCAGTCCGCAATCGGCAGCGACAGACGCATCGAGACCCTCATTGACAATTCGCTGGATGTAGGGAAACGTCACATTGCACAGTGCGTAGGTACTGGTCCGGCCAACCGCGCCGGGCATGTTTGTGACACAGTAGTGCACGATGCCTCTCTCGATGTAGGTCGGTTCCGAGTGGGTCGTCGGTCGAGCAGTTTCCACGCAGCCGCCCTGGTCAATCGCCACGTCGATGATCACCGCACCCGGTTTCATACGGCCCAGATCATCGGCACTGACCAGCCGTGGCGCCCGGGCACCGGCGATCAACACCGCCCCGATCACCAGGTCGGCCAACGCCAGTTGTTCGCGAATCGTGTGGCGATCGCTGAACATCGTGTTCACGTTGGCCGGCATGATGTCCTCCAGGTACCTCAACCGGTCAACGTTGATGTCCAGGATTGCCACATCGGCCTGGAATCCCGCGGCGATCTGAGCGGCGTTCTTGCCGACCACACCACCGCCAAGGATCACGATGTGAGCCGGACCGACCCCGGGGACCCCGCCCAGAAGAATTCCTCGTCCCTCCTGTGGCCGCTCCAGGTACTTTGCCCCCTGCTGAATACTCATCCGGCCGGCGACCTCGCTCATCGGAGTCAGGCAGGGCAGATCGCTATTGCGACCCCGCAGGGTCTCGTAAGCAATCGCCGTCGCACCCGATTCCATCACACCGCGGGTCAAATCCTCGTCAGCCGCAAAGTGAAAATAGGTCATCAGCAACTGACCGGACCGCAACTGCTCGATCTCCGGAGGCTGCGGCTCCTTGACCTTGATCACCACTCCCGCCTCGGCCCAGACCTGCTCGCACGATTCGACAATCTCGGCCCCACACGCGAGATACTCGTCGTCAGGAATCCCGCTGCCCTGGCCAGCTGCCGTTTCAACGAGCACACGGTGTCCACCCTGCACCAATTCCTCGACGCCCACCGGCAACATCGCCACGCGGTATTCGTCCTGCTTGATCTCACGCGGTACGCCCACGATCATGACTGCCACTCCTTACCTCAAGCACCTCAACGTAATCAAACACCAGTTGCCGTCCCGCGACAAGGCGGCTTGATCGAACAAGATGAACTCAATTCCCACGCCCTCGGAAATGCCCGACCAGACAACGGCCGGCCCCATCTTCGGATCAATCGAGGCTGAGGCGGCCGCCCAGTTGATACGCTTGGCACTGGCCGAAGATCTGGGCGAGGTTGGCGATCGGACCGCGGACGCCCTGATCGATGCCGACGCGACCGGCGCGGTCGACATTCGCTGCCGTCAAGCAGGCACCGTCTGCGGCCTGCCCGTCGTGACACAACTCTTCGAGAGTTTCTCGCCGGAAGTCCAGGTCACTCATCATCTTCGTGACGGCCAAGCCGTCGACGTGGCCACTCAACTGGCCACGCTGCATGGCCCGGTCCGCAGCCTGCTGGCCGGCGAACGCACGGCACTCAATTTCCTGGGCCACCTGTCCGGCATCGCCACCCAAACCGCCGCTCACGTCGCCGCCGTCGCCGGCACCAGCGCCCAGGTGCTCGACACCCGGAAAACTCTTCCAGGCTGGAGGCGACTGGCCAAGTACGCGGTCGCCTGCGGCGGTGGAACCAACCATCGCATGGGCCTCTTCGATGCGGTCCTGATCAAGGACAACCACCTGGCCAGCCGGGGGGACTCCCTGGATGTGGCATCGGCCGTCTCCACCGCCAGAGCCGGAGTCGAACCAGGTGTCCCCATCCAGGTCGAAGTGGACACCCTCGAACAACTCGCCGACGCCCTGGCCGCCGTTCCCGACATGGTTCTGCTGGACAACATGACAACTGAGCAACTGACCCGAGCCGTGGAAATCCGCAACCGGCAGGCTCCCGGGGTCCTGCTGGAAGCCTCCGGAGGAATCACGCTCGGTTCGCTCGCCAACGTCGCTGCCACCGGAGTTGACCGAATCAGCATGGGAGCACTGACCCACACGGTCCCCAACTGGGACGTTGGCTTCGACTGGGTCGACTGAATGCGGCGGTGCCGTCCGGTCCTCGGAAGCAACTACGCCAACAGCCCCGCAATCGGCTCGGCCTGGTAAATGTGATGTGGCCGGTCCTGGGAGTCGTGCCAGGCGGCCGTGTGGGGAATCCCCAGCGCATCGTAGATGGTCGCCGCAAACGTCTCGGGCGTCTGCTTGGCTTCCTTGGGAAATCCACCGATCTTGTCGCTGGCTCCGATGACCGTTCCACCGCGGACTCCACCGCCGGCGAACAACACGCTTTGCACCGCACCCCAGTGATCCCGTCCGGGCAACTCGTAGAACTGCGGCAACCCGAACACCTTCGGCGTTCGACCGAATTCACCGGCCATCACGATCATTGTTGAATCCAACAAGCCCCGATCATCGAGGTCGGAAATCAACCCGGCAACGGCCTGATCCATGGGCGGCAACAGGCTGTTCTTCAGGCTCGGAAAAGCGTTGCCGTGTGTGTCCCAGGTCTCGTTGCGGCCCATGTTCACCTGGACCAATCCCACTCCACATTCCACAAGACGTCGGGCGAGAAGACAGGACGAGCCATAGAGATTGTGACCGTAGAGGCTTCGGACCGGTTCGGGTTCGGTTGAGAGATCAAACGCCTTACGAACCCCGCTGGACGACAACAACGAAATCGCACTCTCGCGATACCGGTCCAGGTCGTTGACCGACGCCAGTCGATCCAAGTGCTTCTGCTGTTGTTCCACGACGCCCAGCAGTCGGGTGCGATCGTCGAGACGTCGCTGCGTGACTCCCTCGGCCAGGGCCAGGTTCGGCGGCTGAAACTCGGTACTGCCAACATGCTGGGCCGGACGTCGCTGGTGATCGAAACAGTTGGGGCACGCCCCGTACATCCGACACTGCGGAGCGGCGTTGATGACCCAGGGGTCGTGACGTTCCCCCATCACACCACCAAATTGTCCGGGAATCACTCGCCCGCTGTGATGGGTCAGCATGTCGGGGATCACCGCAGCTCCAGGCAGGCGGCTTCGATCTCGCAACAGGTACCCGACCTGCGAAACAATCGCAGGATGATCGCTGGCCTGTGGCTTACTTCCCGAAAAACCACGAGGCGAGTCGCTCCGTCCGGTCAGCATGATGTGATGACCCAACGAATGATCATTGGTCGAGTGGGACAGTGACCGCACCACGGCCCACTTGTCGCTACACGCGGCCAAGCGAGGCAGGTGCTCACAGATCTGCAATCCGGGTGTCCGAGTCGACACCGGCTCGAACTCGCCACGGATGTTGTCCGGGGCCTCGGGCTTCATGTCAAAACTGTCGTGCTGACCCAGTCCACCCGAGAGAAACAGGTAAATCACCGACTTCAGCGGCGCCTGGCGGTTCTCCACCCGGGCGGCTTCAACATCGGCCATCGAGAGCCCCATCAGGCCAATTGAACCGGCCTGAAGCCACTGCCGGCGGGACAACCGGGGGTGGGACAACGCGTTTGCGTTCGAGGTGCTCATCGAAGTGATCCTACCAGATTCCCGATACGAGTGGCAAATTGTGTCTGACAATTCAACCACCACTGTGAATCCCACTCCACGAAACCGACCCACAGCCCTTGACCGCTGTCGGACCATTCCAAGAATGGAGCAAGTGGCGGGGTCGCCAGTTCAATGACGGCCCCTAATGTTTTCTTCGGTTACCAGGCGGCAGCAGCATTATGACGGGCTACACGGTCCACACCGGTTCCAACGACAATTTCCGCAGTGGCTGGGACGAGATCTTCCGCAACGAGAAGCAGAAGAAAAAGAAACCAGCCAAGTCGGCAAAGAAGACTGGTAAGACGAAAGTTCGGGCGAAGAAATCGTCCGGCAAAAAGAGACGCTAGTCACCCGTATCGCGCCACAGGGACCTTGACCCGTGCAGTCGACCGAGGCGCGGTTGAAACAGGCGGTCGTCGCTGGCCGAATCGACACCGATTCGGCCCAGCGCGTCAGTCGCTGGCTGACCGATCCGGCACTCTCGAAGTTCTCCGGGGATGTGGCCGACCTGATCGACTCAGAAGAATTCGACCGCCTGGTCGAACTGTTTTGGGAAGACATCCCGTTTGGAACCGGTGGCCGACGCGGAGTGATGGGGCCACTGGGAACCGCCACGATCAATGCCCGGACCATCGCCGAAAGCGCCCACGGGCTGGCGTGCCATCTCAAGGAGTCCGGGCACGACGAAGGACGTGTGGCCGTGGCCCACGACACGCGACACCGATCTCACGAATTCGCCCGCCTGACAGCCACCACCCTCGCCGCTCACGGATTTGAAGTCCTCGAATTCGACGACTACCGTGCCACCCCAACACTGTCTTTCACCGTGAGACATCTCGAGTGTGTCGCGGGTGTCGTCATCTCCGCCTCACACAATCCCCCCAGCGACAACGGATTCAAAGCCTACTGGTCGCACGGCGGACAGGTGCTGCCTCCTCACGATGCCGGAATCGTTGACTGTGTGGCTCGCAGTGCGACCATCCCCACACTGGATTACGACGACGCATTGGCCGACGGCCGGATTGTCCGGCTTGGCCCGGAAATCGACGAGGCCCATCGCCGGGCGGTGCTCGACACACGCACGACCGCGGCCACCGCAGCCGAACTCCAACCCCGGGACCTCCCGGCGCTCTTCACTCCATTGTGCGGTGTTGGCGGCGTGTCGGTCATGCCGGTGCTCCGGGAGGCCGGTTTCACCGGTGTCACGATTTTCCCGACACAGGCCGAGCCCGACGCCGATTTCACGAATGTCCCCGACCAGTTGCCCAACCCGGAACGCCAGGAGGTGTTTGAACCGGCAATCCTGGCCGCCCGATCCGCCGGCCAGGTCCTCGTCATGGCCACCGACCCCGACGCCGATCGACTCGGTGTCGCCGCCCCCGACACCTCGGGCAACTGGCGGGTCATGACCGGCAACCAACTCGCCACCGTCTTGCTCGACCATCTCTTGCGAAACCGTGAATGGCCTGCCAACGCCTACGCCCTCACCACGCTGGTCACCACCCCCTTGCTGAGAGTTCTCTGCGAATCTCACCAGGTCGAAATCGTTGACAACCTGATGGTGGGATTCAAACACATTGCCGGAGAAATCGAGAACCGCGGCCCCGAGGGATTCATTTTCGGCTGTGAAGAATCAATCGGTTACCAGGTGGGAACCTACTGTCGCGACAAGGACGCCGCCCCGGCAGCACTGCTGACAGCCGACATCGCCCTGGAACTCCATGCCCAGCAAAAAACTCTTTGGCACCGACTGGACCGGATCCACCGGGAACACGGACGTGTCGACGAGTTTCAACATTCCGTTTACGCGGAGGGTCCCAGCGGCCGACAGAAAATTGACACCGCCATGTACGAGTTGAGACACCGCCCCCCCACCACTCTTGGCACTCACAATTGGCAGCGGGTCCGTGACTACGCCACGCACGAAATTCGCAGCCTGCCCGGCCACAACCCCGTCGAACCGCTTCCGACTCCCACGAGTGACCTGCTGATCTTCGAGGCACTGACCCAGGACGACGTCGCCGTCAGCCTCGCCGTCCGCCCGTCGGGAACCGAGCCAAAGATCAAGTTTTACGGATTTGCCCGGCAAACTCGGCCGGGCACCGGCGACACACAACCCGCCATTTCCCAACTCCACGAGGGACTTCAGAGCCTTCTCGAAAATCTCATCTCCTGACCTGGCCGACACGTTGACATGACCACCACACCGCAGCCCACACCGCAGCCCACACCGCAGCCCACCACGTCGCTTTTGCTCCCCTGGCTACAACTGGTACGACTGCCAACGGTTTTCACCGCGTTGGCCGACATTCTGCTGGGCAGCCTGCTGGTGCTTCCGGCCGTCGGTGTCGATCGGTTGCCGCTGCTCGGTCTGCTGCTGGCCGCCTCGGCCGGATTGTACCTCTCGGGCATGGTCTTCAACGACGTCTTCGATCGTGATCGCGACGCCGTGGAACGGCCAGGCCGTCCCTTGCCGTCGGGACAAATCCGACTGGGAGCCGCCATCGTTCTTGGAGTGTTGCTGATGTCCGGTGGCGTGGTCGCCGCCGCCGCCGTCTCCCAACACACCGGCTCACCAGCTAGCCTCTGCATCGCCGTCGCACTGGCTGCGTGTGTGCTGGGCTACGACGCCTGGCTGAAATCGACCCCCCTGGGGCCAATAGCCATGGGGGCCTGCCGCAGCCTCAATGTGCTGCTGGGTGCCACAATCGCCGGTTCGTTCCAGGCTCTCGACCAGGGGCCACCACTGCACGTCGCCGCCGGAATGGGGCTCTACATCGCGGGCGTCACCTGGTTCGCGAGGAACGAGGCCGGGACGAGCAATCAACGGCAACTGACGGCCGCTGTACTGCTGATCAACATTGGCCTGGCCACCCTGATCACGTTTGCCGGCCTGGCCACCGCCGACATCGATCAAAACGCCACGACATCGGTGCTGATGCTAATGGCGCTGATCGTCGTCTCCATCAACCGGCGATTGATCGCAGCAATCCGGGATCCTCGACCGGAGCGAGTGCAATCCGGTGTGGGAATCCTGTTGCTCTCGCTCGTCATGATCGACGCCACTCTTGCCCTGGCTGCTTCCGGTGAAACCGCCCCCGCGTTGGTCATTGCCTCGCTTTTGATCCCCGCCCTGGTGCTCCGACGATGGGTTCCAATGACCTGAGCCGGGCCCACCTCCTGGCCAAATGAAAACCAGCTCTCATCCCACCATTTTCCGGAAGGACGAGAGCTGACTGAAGTGACCCCGAGGGGATTTGAACCCCTGTTGCCGGAGCGAAAGTCCGGAGTCCTAAGCCTGACTAGACGACGGGGCCTCAGTGGTTTTGGGCCACACTCTAGGTACATCGACGGGAATGTCAAGCCGTCATACCGGCTACATTTTCCACGTCCACCCCCTCACAACCGAATCGCGAAACGACGTCAACTGCCGTCCTCGCGTCTCAGCCTTCCGGCGTCGTGACCGTCTCAGCGTCCGCGTCCGACTCTTCAACAGCAGACTGCTCGATGCGAATCGCATCATGCACTTCACTGCGGTGAATCGGAATCTCCTGCGGAGCCTCGATCCCAAGACGCACCTTGTCACCGCGGACCTCGACCACGGTGATCACGATGTTCTCGTCAATCACGATGCTCTCGTTCCGCTTGCGGGACAGAACCAGCATCAGCAGGTCTCTCGTGAGGATGCGGCCAAACCGACTGCTGAACAGTCCGGATGACCGCCTGGGTCATTACATGCCCCTCGTGGCCCCTCGCCCCACATCCCAATCGACCCACAAAACAGGGCCATCCGCTTGATCAGACCGTAGAATGAGGCCCCAACTCGAGGCGCAAAACATTCTAAGGAGCCGGGATACGCCGGTCAACTACCTGACAACCCGACTCTGGATGCAATTGGCGCAGCAGAAACCGACAGGGATAACGTGCCTTCGACAGATTTTCCGTCCTAACTGACGCTGGTAAAACCACTTGCGGTGATTCAACTGCACCAGATAGTCCGGAAGACTCCAATCGAGCGCGCGCAAAACCAGATTGGCAAAAAATTACCCAGGAGCGGATCGGCCGAATAGTCTCGGCCGTCCGCCCAGCCCAACAGTGGACTCTCTAAAACTGCGAACTCGCCGCAGGAGGAGCTTCAGGTGCCGCCACAGAATCCTTGAGGCCCTTCAGCGGACGCACCTTGACGACGGTCTGAGCCGGCTTGGCTTCGCCCATCTTCGTCTCGCCCGTGAACGGGTTGGTCCGCGGACCAGCCGGAACTGCCGGCTTGACTCGGGTGGTGACCTTCATCAAGCCAGGCACATTGAAGGGGTTCCCAGCATTGAGTTCGCTTCCGATCAATGATCCGAGCGCCTCAATAAAATCGCTGACCTGGCCCTTGGACAGGCCCGTTGATTCGGCCAAGCTCGCCAGAACTTGGGTTTTGGTCATCGCCTTACCAGCCATGTATGAGCTCCTCTCTCGTTGTCTCGACATCCGTGTGGGCTGCCAACGCACCCCACATGGTGGCGTAGTAAACTCACGAAGCCCGAATTTGTCAACGAATTCTCGACGTTTTTCCGTGACTTTATTCCGGTTGACCCCATATTCGGACAATCGAGACCAGCACCAAATCTCCTCCTGCCCCACGTGACAGGGGCTGGATATTCACACCCGACGGGCTTGCTGAGCGTGCCAACTCCCGTCACCTTGGGGTATTCATCACCCCGACAGCAGGAGAAACAGCATTGAGAATCGTAGCCGGACAGTATCGACGCCGGAAGATTCTCTCGCCACCGGGCAATACCACCCGGCCGATTCCCGACCTACTCAAGGAGATCCTCTTCCAGCGACTCGAAGACCTTGACCTGGTGGCCGGCCGAAAGGTGGCCGACCTGTTTGCGGGAACCGGAACGATCGGCCTGGAAGCTCTCAGCCGGGGAGCCCGTTCGGTCGTTTTTGTTGAAGCGGAACGGCGAGTTCACGAGGTGCTCAAGAAAAACGTCGAACGAATCGGAGTGGTCGACGACTGCCTGTGCTGGAGAACGGACATGCTCCGCTGCTCGTTTCGGCCAAAAAACGTTGACCACCTGCTGCCATTCGACCTGGTCTTCTGTGACCCCCCTTTCGCCATGATCCCTCGCCTCATCGATCGCTCACCACTATTCCGGTCGTTGCAACGGCTCGCTCGCAAGGACACCACCAGCGACGAGGCAATACTGATACTCAGGACTCCAACCGAATCGTCATTCGACATACCCGATGACTGGACCAAGATGGACTGCTGGACGGTCCAAGACATGGACGTGCATCTTTTTGACCGCTCCACACCGCCAGCCGATCCAGAAAACCTCTTTCCTCCCCCTCCTGAAGAAATCCCCGACAACCAAGGTGACTCCCAATGAACGTCCTGGATCGATTTCGACTTGATGGCAAACGCCTGTTCATCACGGGGGGCAGTCGTGGACTCGGACGCGAGATGTCACTGGCGTGTGCGGAGGCCGGGGCCGACGTGATCCTGGTCGGTCGCGACCCCGAGAGTCTCGAGGCGACCGCCGAAGACATTCGCGAACGGGGACAGCAGGCGTTCACCATCAATTCCGACATCGGACAACTGGACCAATGCGAGGCCGCCTGCCAGTCAGCGCTCCAGGACCACGGTCCCATCGACATCCTGATCAACAATGTCGGCGGTCGCCGGATCGACATCCCGACCACCGAGATGCCGCTTGACGAGTGGCTGAGAATCCTCGATCTCAACCTCAACAGCACCTTCCTGTGCACCAAGCTGATTGGCGGGGCGATGGTGGCGCGGGAAGGCACAGGCCGCGTGATCAACATCGCGTCGATCTCGGGCATGGTCGTCAACCGTGACATTGGCGGCCGCAGCTACGAGACCTCCAAGGCGGCGGTGATCCATTTCACCCGGGCGACAGCCGCCGACTGGGCCCCTCACGGCGTCACCGTCAACGCCATCTGTCCGGGCGGTTTCATGACCGAGCCCAACGTCAAATGGGCTGCTCAAAATCCGACCATCATCGAGACATTCAAACAACAGGTGCCCACCGGAGACTTCGGACAACCTGAGGATCTCGGACCGCTGGCCGTCTACCTGGCCAGTGACGCCTCACGCTACGTCACCGGTGCCTCGATCGTCATCGACGGCGGTTACACGCTCTGGTAGGCCCCGCCCGGGAAACGCTCTTGGTGCCTCTCGCCAGCTTCGACTAAGCTGCCGCGGCTCGCCCCGTTCGCGATCCGTTTCGGCCGACCCGATGCCAACCATTCACGTTCCACATGGCAAAACACCAGGTGCCACTGGCGCCGCGATGTGTCTGGCGGCAGCTCTGCTCACCCTGGGCTGTGGCTGCGACCACCCGATCGCCCAGGCACTGCACCCCGCCAACGTCGCTCATGAATTGCGACCACACCGGCTCTGGAGAACAAACCAGAATCGCCCGTTGACCGAAAACGCCTACTTCTCGGTGCCGCCATCAACCGGAAATCAACTCGGCGGCTCCAGCAACCAGCAATTCATCGGCAACCGCGACACCAAGTGACTCGGCGTCATCGCCAGTCCCGGCTTCCATCTCGGCCCGAGATTCCACTCTCTGAGTACCACCCGAATCAAGCACAACACCGTGTAGCCACAGTCGACCGTCGGTCTCTCCACTTCGCACACCAACCGGAGCATGGCAACCGGCACGCAACCGGGCGAGCATCGCACGTTCAGCCAGCGTCGCCCGTCGGGTCGTCGAGTCGCTGATCGCCTCCAGGCGACCAATTGTCGCCGGATCGCTGTCACGGCACTCCAGCCCCAGGGCCCCCTGCCCAACCGCGGGCAAGACAATCTCGGGATCCAACACGGCCGTGATCCGGTCGGACAATTCCAGCCGGTCGAGTCCAGCGACGGCCAGCACCACCGCGTCAAACTCCCCCTCGTCGAGTTTCCTCAACCGGGTTTCCACGTTGCCGCGAATCCCGGCTACCTCGAGATCTGGTCGACGATGACGAATCTGCGCCTGTCGTCTCGGGCTGCCAGTCCCAACACGGGCGCCAACTCCGATCGTCTCCAAACCTCCATCAAGAGTCTCTGGCGAGGCGACCGGTTGCGCGACAATCACCGCATCACCAGACTCCGCCCGCCCGGGAACACCAGCCAACACTAGTCCGTCGATGGCCACCGTCGGCAGGTCCTTCAGGCTGTGTACAGCCAGGTCGGCTTCACCGTCCAGAACCACCTGTTGCACTTCCCGCGTGAACACGCCCGTCCCACCCATGGCATCCAACCGGCGAACCCGGTCACGATCCCCCTCGGTGCTGACCTCGACCAGTTCCACGCTCACGCCAGGCTCGGAGAGCCGCAGCAGTTCAGCAACGTGATGAGCTTGCCAGAGCGCCAGGCGACTGGCTCTTGTGGCGATCCGAACCACCGTGGTGCCGTCAGCCCCCGGATCAGTCACGCCGATTCTCCCTCGGCAGGCCCGCCATCCGTAGAATCCGCAACGGCAGAGTCATCGTCGGCTGCACTCTCGCCCATTTCCACCTGGGCAACATCCCCTGATGGCCGTGTCACCACCGACTGTTCCCCATCCCCGGTCAACCGAAGAGCCAAGGCCTTCTGCAGTGATTCGGGCGTCACCTTCTGATTCTCAGGCACCAGGACACCACAGGAAATGCAGAACTGAAAGGCCTGGTCGATCGTGATGTTCAAGTCGACAATTTCATTCTTGGGAACGTTGAGCGTGTAACCGGTCACCGGCATCGGCGACGTGGGGACCAGGATCGTGACCAGCGGTTCCCCAGCCACGGCGGTCATCTCCAACATGCTCTCGCCGGTCACAAAACCCAGCGACCAGATCCCCCGGCGGGGATACTCAATCGCCACGATCCGGTTGTACTCGATCGTCCGCTCCGTGAAGAGAAAATCGGTGACCTGCTTGACCGACGAGTAGACATTGCTCACCAGCGGAACCCGTCCGACCAGTGCCGACTCGAACTTTCGCACACCCCACGCACCCAGTCGATTGGTGACCAGTTGCCCGAGAAAATACAGGACAATGACCAAAATCGAGACGGCGAATGCACTGAGCAACAACTGCCCACGGAAATGCCGGAAACGGGCAATCACCATGTAGATCCCAACGGCACTTCGAGGCATCTCGCCGGCGGTGGTGTTCCGAACGACAAACTGGTGATCGGCATACGGAATGGCCCGCTCCACATTGATCACGACATAGACCTGGTCCATCTCGGTCAACAGCCACTCGGACGAAATGGCATCCGCCCCCTCGTCGCGCCGGCGTTTCGTGATCGAATCGAACAACTCGCTGTTGACTCGATAATTGGTCTCACACCCCTGCAACGGCGGAGCCCCCTCCACGACGTGGAGATCCTTCACCGGCTTCGACGAATCGATCACTTTCGCGATGGCCCACTCCACGCCCAGGCTGGTCGGATGGATGATGTACGTGTTGACCCCTTCGGCCAGCCACAGCACGATCACCACGGTCAAGATCGGCGGCAGGCTGATCGAAAGTCCCCGGAGGAAAAACCTCGTGGCTGCCGATCGCTTGCCCGACTTGGTCGGCGAGTCCGTGGCAGGAACATCATCGGTAGAATTGTGAGCCATCGCCGGATTGCCAGAATTAGAATCAATCAACCGGTGAACAGGTGGGACGATTGGCAGCCACTGGCACCACGGCCAGAACAGCCACACTGACCCGACCGACGCCCCCTTGCCTCAGCGCCCGAGCCGCCTGGTGGAGCGTTGTGCCAGTTGTCAGGACATCGTCCACCAGCAACACGTGAAGCCCATCAAGCCTGATTCGCCGCCGGACGCGAAACGCATCGTTGAGATTCGCTCGGCGACTGGCGGCCGACAGGCTCGACTGGTCGGGCGTCCGACGCGTCTTGCGGAGTATATGCCTGCCCACCGGCACACGCAAGTAGCGGCCCAGCACCACCGCCAGCGTCTCGGCCTGGTTGTGCCCCGCGCTGATCCGCTTCGTCCAGTGCTGTGGAACCGGCACCACCAGGTTGGCCTCCAGGACTGCCAGTGCGTCACCCCGGCACTCCCAGAACCACTCACCCAACGCCCAGGTCAACGGCTGGGCGATGGCCCCCTTGCCCCGGACACACGCCTCCCGCAACCCATCCGCGTAGAGCCCCAATCGTTCCACTCCCTGGAAAGCCAGGTGCAGGCGATGGCAGTGTGAACACCCCGTATCAATATCACCCGCCACGTGTGGCCCAGCCGGCTGACCACACCGGCGACAACGGTTTCGCTGGTCGCAGCCCACCCGTCCTCGACAGCCAGTGCACAATCCGCCCCGCCCATCTGTCCCGCACAACGGGCAATGACGCGGATAGACCAGGTCGGTCAGTAGCGACACGACGTGCCTCAGGCAGCGCGTCCACGAGCGTTCCATCGGGTCCCCTCCAGTTGGCCCCGTGCTTCACCCGCCCCGCCGGTATTCTAACCGTAGCCAATCACCATCGTGCACCCGGTAACTTGGTGATTTTCACACCCAGCTCGCTACAGTGGTCGCCGTGACTCCCACTTCGACTCCTCCCGCAGAACCAGTTCCCTCCCGCACGGTCATCGTCGGTGGAGGACTGGCTGGGCTGTCGGCCGCTGTCGGCCTGGCAACCATCGGGCAACCGGCAATTCTGCTCGAATCGAGACCCCGGCTGGGAGGCCGTGCCGGGTCTTTTCACGACAGTGGCACCGACGAGTGGATTGACCACTGCCAGCACGTCGGGATGGGCTGTTGCACCAGCCTGATGTGGCTGATCCAGACCGTCGGACTGCAGGAGTCCTTTCGACGGGACACGACGCTACATTTCGTCGCCCCACCTCATCCGGACCAGCCCCCAACCATTCACCCGCTGCGAGCCTCTTGCCTGCCGGCCCCGTTTCACCTGCTGCCAGGGCTCTCCGGGCTGAAATACCTCGGCAGTCGATCACGTCGAGAAATCCGCCGCGGGCTGCTGGCATTGGCGCGGACCACCGATCACACACTGGACCACCCATTCGACCGGTGGCTGGCCCATCACGGACAATCTCCCGAATCAATCGGTGGCTTCTGGGAAGTGATTCTCGTCAGCGCCCTCTCGGAATCACTCGATCGGATCTCCGTGGCACACGCTCGCCACGTTTTTGTCACAGGATTCCTTGCACACCGACGCGGCTGGGAACCGGTCATCCCTCGAGTACCACTCGAACAGATTTACGGACAACGACTCTCCCGATGGCTCACCGAACGCGGCATCGAGGTCCGGACCGGAACTGGTGCCAGCAGTGTCGAGATCCAGGGCGAACAGGTCACCGGTGTCCAACTGAGAGACGGAACGTCCATCACGGCCGACCAGGTCATCCTGGCCGTCCCACACCACCGGGTGGCCAACCTGCTGCCAGAATCGGTGACCCACCACCCACAGATTGCCGCTCTCGAGCAACTCGACACGGCCCCGATCGCTGCGGTCCATCTCTGGCTCGATCGTCCTCTCACGGATCTGCCGCACGCCGTCCTCGTCGGACGACTGGGACAGTGGTTGTTCCGCCGGGAATCGCGTACAGCAAACGGCGACTACGTGCAGGTGGTCATCAGCGCCGCACGGCACGTGACACAACGAGACCGGCAGGACGTCATCGACGAGGTCACCGGAGAATTGCGCAGCATCTGGCCGGAGGCTGCCGGGTTCCAGGTCCTTCGCAGCAGGCTGGTGATCGAACACCGCGCCGTGCTGTCACCTTGCCCGGGCAGCGAGTCCTCCCGGCCCGGGGCAATCACAGCCTGGTCCGGACTGTTCCTGGCCGGTGACTGGACGCGGACCGGCTGGCCGAGCACGATGGAAGGTGCGGTCCGCAGTGGATTGACGGCGGTCGAAAGCCTCCTGGCAAGCCAGGGGACCCCCATTCGACTGCAACCGCCGGAATTGCCGGCCGGACGACTCGCGCGATGTCTCCTGCCGATAGACACCGAATCCATCCCGTCACCGACAGCCCCATGAAACGAATCCTTCCGATCATCGGGCTGATCGCCGTCTTGCTGATCGTCGGCACCGTCGGATTTGGGATGATCACCGGCAAGGGGCCGATCGAGTGTCTCTACCTGTCGGTCATCACGCTGATGACCGTCGGCTACCGCGAACCGGAACCGATCGAAGAGGGTGGCATGATCTTCGTGATCGTCTACCTGTTGAGCGGGGCCGGCACTTTCATGTACCTGATCACCTCGATCGGACGATGGATCGTCTCCGATCAAGTCCGACACGCGCTGGAGCAAAGAAGAATGCAGCAGACCATCAACAACATGTCCGAACACCTGATCGTTTGCGGATGTGGACAAATGGGCGAGATCATCTGCCGGCAACTGGTCAACCAGAATCGGCAGTTCGTCGTCATCGAGAACAGCCTCGATCGGATTCAGGAACTGTGTATTCCCGAGAGTTGGGCGTACCTGCACGGCGACGCCACCGATGACGGGATGCTCCAACGAGCCGGCCTGGCCCGGGCCGGTGGACTGGCCGCCGTGCTCTCCTCCGACGCCGACAATCTCTACGTTGTCCTGTCGGCGAACATGGACAACCAGCCGCTGGCGATCGTCGCTCGGGCGGCCGAGGAATCCGCCGCCCGCAAGCTTCGACAGGCCGGTGCCCGTCACGTGATCAACCCCTACCAGGCCGGCGCGGTCCGCATGGCCAGGCTGATGCTCCACTCCGGGCTCGAAAATCTCATGGAAATCGTCGATGGGCACCACGCCGACCTGGAACTGGCCGAGTTGCCCGTCACCGAAGACGGACCGCTGGCCGGACGGGAGATCAGCCAGAGTCCCCTGCCGGAACGGGGACTGACGGTGATCGCCATCCGGCATCCCGATGGGTCCCGGCAAATGCCCGTCGGCGGCAATGACCGGATGACCACCGGAGATTCGATCCTGGTGGTGGGCCAACAGGCCGCGATCCAGCAATTTTTGGCCGAGGCTTCGTCAGCCAATCCCTGAGACCCTGCAGCCGCCTCAGGCCAAACTGTCCAGGCAGTCCGGATCGGTGTGGTCCAACTGCGGCAGATCACCGGGCGGATACAGGTGATTGTATTTCAGCCCACTGCCGGTGTTGAACAACACGATTCGTTCATCGGCTCCGAGCCAACCGCTCTCGCGCAACGTCTTGGCGGCCGCCCACACCGCCCCGGCTTCCGGACACAGGAACAGGCCCTGCCCGGTCGACATCTCGCGGACGCCCTGCAGCAACTCCTCGTCGCTGACTGAAATCGCCGTGCCGTTGCTCTCGGCCAGCACCCGCAACATCAGGAAATCGCCGATCGCCGCAGGCACTCGGAGCCCTGAAGCCACGGTACGGGCGTTCTCGAACATTTCGGCCGAATCCGCACCCGCCTCGAATGCACGAACGACCGGAGCGCAATGCTCAGCCTGTACAACCACCATTCGCGGCCGCTGCGAGCCGATCCAACCCAACCTCTCCATCTCGTCGAACGCCTTCCACATTCCGATCAGCCCGGTCCCCCCCCCAGTGGGATAGAAGATCACATCGGGCAGTTGCAGGCTTCCATCCCCGGCTGCCGCAGCCAGGTCGAACGCCAACTCGTAACCCATCGTCTTCTTGCCCTCGATCCGAAATGGTTCCTTGAGTGTCGAGAGATCAAACCAACCAAAACGATCCTTGCCCATGCCGACCAACTTGCCACAGTCACCGATCAGGCCATTGACCAGGTGCACCCGGGCGCCTCCGACAGCCGACTCGATGATATTGGCCGGTGGAGTGTCGTCGGGCATGAACAGCACACAATCCATTCCCGCCGCCGCCGCGTAGTAGGTCGCCGCCCCGGCGGCATTGCCGGCCGAGGGGAGCGCGACGGAGGTGGCTCCCAGGGCCTTGGCACGGGTCACTGCCGCTGACATCCCGCGTGCCTTGAAACTGCCGGTGGGATTGAACGACTCGTCCTTGACCCACAGGTTCGAGAAACCCTCGAAAACGCCGTCCGCCCGGCAGCGCAACAATGGTGTCTGTCCCTCGCCCAGGGACACCACCTCGCCGTGATCCGCCGCCGGCATCACCTCCAGGAATCGCCACATCGATCGAGTCGACCGGCCGTGGACCACGTCTGGAGTGAATGAGCCCGCCAGGCTCTCCAGGTCGTAGCCGACCAGCAATGGCTTGCCGCACGAAGTGCACAGGTTCTGCAAACAGTCAATCGCGTGGTCGGCACCGCAGGCGGCGCAATTCAGGCTGGTGTGCACGGTGGGCTCGGCTTTCTTCGTGATGGGCCGGGTCGGTCAAGTGGATCAGGCCACCCAGCCTATCGAGCGACCGAGCCAACGGCGAGCGAACGAGATCACGTTGCGGGATCAGGAACCGGCCGCTTCGACCAGTTCCGAGATCCAGTCGCCCACCCGTTCCAGCACCACCTGGCGGTCTTCAGCATCAACGGCGATCGACTCCAGTTGGCCCACCAGTGCCGACCCGACAATCGCTCCGTCAGCGACCCCCTTCAGCGATCTCACGTGCTCGGCCTGGCTGATGCCAAAACCAACGGCCAGGGGCAGGTCGGTTCGGGTTCTCAGATCCGCCAACTGTGCCGCCAACTCCGACGGCACCGCTTCACGAACTCCCGTCGTCCCGGCAACCGAGATGCAATACAGGAAACCACTGGCCATCGCGAGTATCGCGTCCAACCGGGACGGGGGCGTGGTCGGAGCCACCAACTGGATCAGATCCAGGCCACCGTCGGCAACCACCGCGGCCAATTCCGATGCCTCGTCACCGGGCAGGTCAGGGACGATCATCCCGCTGAACCCCGCCGCGGCAGCCTGCGCGACAAACTCGGTCGGATCCCTCCGAAAAACGATCGCGTACGAGACCATCGCCACCAGGGGAGGCGTCGACTCGCGATCCAGTTCACCGAACCGCAGAAAAATCTCATCGACCGTGAGACCACTCTCCAGGGCGCGCTGGTACGACGCCTGGATCACCGGGCCATCAGCAATCGGGTCACTGTAGGGAAACCCCACCTCGATCAGATCAACTCCACGACGCGACAATTCCTCGATCACCGCCAGCGTGGTGTCCAGGTCCGGATCACCGGCAGTGACGAATGGCATGAACGCCATCCGCCCCGCCTCACGAACCGATGCAAAACGGGCAGCGATGGGGGACAGGTTGCTCATGATGATGATGGCTCCTCGGAGACCGGGTTGGACCGCTCGAGCAGTCGGGACACCTCGGCAACGTCCTTGTCCCCGCGTCCCGACAGGCAAACAACCACCACCTGATCCGGGTCCATCTCGGCTGCAACCCGGCAGGCATGTGCCACCGCGTGAGAACTCTCCACGGCCGGAATGATTCCCTCGGCCTGCACCAACCGCTCGAAGGACGCCAGAGCGTCGCTGTCGATGACGTTGGTGTAATGCACCCGGCCGGTGTCTTTCCAGTAACTGTGTTCGGGACCAACGCCAGGATAATCGAGCCCGGCCGAAACGCTGTGCACGTCCTGGGTCTGTCCGTCGTCATCCTGCAACACGTAGCTGAAGCTCCCGTGCAGGACGCCCGGCTTGCCAAAACTCAACGGGCTGGCGTTCTCACCGGCATCGGGGCCTCGGCCGCCGGCCTCGACCCCTTCCAACCGCACTCCCCCGTCATCAACGAACGGGTAGAACATCCCAGCGGCGTTGGATCCTCCCCCGACGCAGGCCACCACCACGTCGGGCAGCCTGTCAAAAATCTCCAGGCACTGACGGCGTGTTTCGCGGCCAATCACCGACTGGAAGTCACGGACCATCATCGGAAACGGATGAGGCCCAACAACGCTGCCGATGACATAGTGGGTCGTCTTGACGCTGCCCATCCAGTCCCGCATCGCCTCGTTGATCGCATCCCGCAACGTGCACGATCCGCTCGAGACGCCTCGCACCTCCGCACCCAGCAGCCGCATGTTGTCGACGTTGGGCTGTTGGCGACGAATGTCCTCGGTGCCCATGTAAACGACACACTCCAGCCCGAACCGGGCACAGGCCGTCGCGGTCGCGACCCCGTGCTGCCCTGCCCCGGTCTCGGCAATCACCCGGGTCTTGCCCATCCTGCGGGTCAACAACAGTTGGCCAACCGTGTTGTTGATCTTGTGAGCACCGGTGTGGTTGAGATCCTCCCGCTTCAGATAAATCCGGGCCCCGCCCGCTTCGGCCGTCAGTCTTTCGGCAAAATACAACGGGCTCGGCCGGCCAACGTAGCTGCCCAGCAGGTGTTCGAATTCTGCAGCGAATTCCGGATCGTCCTTCGCCCTCAGGTATTCATCGGTCAACTCCTCCAGTGCACGCATCAGCGTTTCGGGAACGAACCGCCGACCGAACGGTCCAAACCGACCAGATTCGTCGGGGACATGGCTGCTAGCGGTGGTCATCGATCACTCCGCGGCTCGGGAACGAGCAAACTGCCATTATTCTGGTCGACACCGAAACGGTCAACGGCCTCGAACCCAAGTCGATTGGCCGGTTTGACACGCAGGCACACGGCTCACATCATGGCCGCCTACCTTCTCACGAGCTCCATTACGGTTCGATCGCCTCATGTTCCAGATGCAGATCCCCTCCGACGACAACGCGGTCGCACAACTCTTTCAACGTGGCGAAGCCGCGATCCCCGGTGGCGTGTGCTCGAGCACACGGAGGAACAAGGCCTGGGACTCGCCGGTCTACGCCCAGAAAGCCGCCGGCAGCCGGTTCTGGGATGTCGCCGGTCGCGAGTTCCTGGACTTCTCCATGAGCCACGGCGCGACACTGTTGGGACACGCTCCCGAATGCCTGCGTGAGGCATTCCAGACCTCCTGGGAGCACGGTGTGCTGTGCAGCATGGACACCCCGTTCCATGTCGATCTCGCCGAAGAACTCTGCCGGATTCTTCCCTGTGCCGAACGGATCCGTTTCACCAACTCGGGATCCGAGGCCACCCTGCACGCCTTGCGGCTGTGCCGGGCCGCCAGCGGACGTGACAAGATCATCCGCTTCTTCGGCCACTTCCATGGCTATCACGAGTTCACCTACATCGCCGGACACCCCCCGGCTGACCAACTGGATGCCCGGCCGCCCTACCGCGAGAGCGCGGGGATTCCCGAGTCGATGGCCGAATTGATCATTCCGGTCGAGTACAACAATCTCGAGGCACTGGAGGCGGTCGTGACAGCTCATGCCGGAGAAGCCGGCACGCTGCTCATCGAACCAGTCGATTACAACTGCGGCTGCATCACCCCGGCTCCCGGGTTTCTGCAGGCGGCTCGTGAACTTGCTGATCAGCACGACCTGGTCCTGTTCTTCGACGAGGTGCAGTCGTTCGCCAAGGCCAGCCCCGGTGGAGCCCAACAGGATTTCGGGGTGACGCCCGACATCTGCACCATCGGCAAGTCACTCGGAGGAGGCCTGCCGCTCTCGGCAATCGGCGGCCGCGCCGAGTTGATGGAACTCTACGCTCCCAATGGACCAGTCGCACATTCGGGAACGTTCAATGCTCCACTCCCCTCAATCCTCGGCGGACTCGCCTTTGTCGATCACATCAAGCGACCGGAATTCTGGAAAACAATCGGGGGGCTCGGGGATGTTCTGTTTGCCGAACTCGATGAGATCGCCCGACGCAGCCCGCTGCCGGTTCGCTTCCAGCACCACGGCAGCCGGTTTGGGATCATCTTCGGCACCCGGGACCCGGTCACCAACTACTCGCAGGCACTGGTCCACGACCCCGCGACGATGATCGAATTTTGCCGGCAAACCACCGCCCGTGGGGTCTACTTCCACGATTACGGCGGCGGCCCCTGCCACCACGGTTACTCGCTGGCACATTCCCTGGAAGATATTCACCAGGCACTCACCGTGATCGACGACTCGTTACAAGCCATGGGATGATCGGCCAATCCGGATCAGACTAATTTTTGGTCCGAACCTGCTACATTGGGTCCATGCCAGTCAAGGTCCGTTGCCGCCAGTGTGAGAAGGTCTTCGCCGCACCCGATCGGGCCCGCGGCAAGGCGATCCGTTGTCCCGGTTGCCGGGAACCGGTCAAGGTTCCCACAGGCAAACGGAAGGCTCCGGCCGATTCCGCGGCAGACGCGGTCTCCGACGATGACACCCTTTTCTCGTCATTGGATCTCAGCAAGGCCGAGGACACCACGGCCCGGCTCTGTCCCAAGTGTGCCTCGGAAGTCAGCACCGATGACCGGACCTGCCCCAACTGTCACGTCGACCTCCAGACGGGGGCCGTCAGTGCCAGGATGCAGAAGCGACTCAAGCGGAAAGGCCCCAACCCGGCCCTGTTCTACAAGGCCGCCTGGGCCGACTCATGGCAGTTCATGCTCGCCAACCAGCGATTGGCCATCCAGACCTGGATCGTCAACGTCGGTGTGGCGCTGCTTCAGTGCCTGATGGTCTTTGTCGCGTTCTGGATCGTGGTCACCTTTCTGCCAGCTCCGCCCAACGAAATGGCACAGGGGGATGCCCCCAAGGACGAGGCGTACAAGGTGCCGCTGCTCTCGGAATTGCTGAATAAAGATGGGTTCCAGATATTGAGCGTGTTGACTCTCATGATCTACATGATCGTCACCGGTTGGATCTGGACGATGGCGGTCCAGATCACCCGCACCACGCTGGCCCGCAAGGGCCAGGCCAAACGACTCTCATTTCAGATCGTCGACTCGCTGGCCAACGGGTTCAAGATGTATTTCTGGGGAGTCATCTTTCCACTACCGGTGATGATCATTGCCGGGCCGGTGATCCTGCTGTTGGCCGGTGGTGCCGCCGCACTCACGGCTGGAAATATGCCCGGGGAAGCCGCCCTGATGGCGATTCCCGTGCTGGTGATCGTCGGATTGATTCAGCTCGTGATCCTGCTGTCGATCCCCTCGGCCCTGGCTCACATGGCCCAGAAACACACCTACAAGGCGTGGTCATTCCCACTGATGGCAGTCTCGGCTGTCCGCAACATCGCCCCCAACCTCTACCTCTTGCTGGTCGGGCTGGTGTGCATCATTCTGCCCGCCGCCGTTGTCGGAGGTGGAATTGCCATCGTCCAACTGGTCCTCAAGGAGCCGTTCGGTCCACCACACCTGCTGGCCTGGACGAAACTGATTGGCTTCAACGGGGCGTCGGAAGGAACAACAGCCAGCATTCCCTTTCCCTGGAAACCCGTCGGTTGTTACCTCGGCACAATCGTCGTTGGATCGCTGGTTGGCAGCTACGGGCTGATCTTCTGGATGCGAGCCGTCGGACTCTACGCTTACTACTACCAGCAACGACTCAGCTTGATCCAACGGACCCACCCGGGGCAATTGGCCGGTTTCTGGGCTCGCTACATTGCCGCCCTGGTCGACATGGTGATCATCGCCTCGGTCGGCATGGTCTTCGAGCCCATCGAGTTGTGGAAAATGAGCCAGAAGGGCAAGCTGGCCGCGGTGCTCCTGGCCGGGCTGGCCGTATTCTTCGTCTCCCAGTTCGGCTTTGGTCCCGGCCTGGGACTTGCCTATCTCGCCCTGTTGCCCGCCTGTGGATTCAGCTACTTCGCCCGCTCGGAATCCTCCAGCGAACAGGCGACCCTCGGCAAGGAGGCGGTGGGCATCATGGTGACCGGTCCCAACGGCGAGCGACTGACCTTCGCCAAGGCAGGCATGCGGGCCTTCATGAAGCTGATCCTCGGAGGTGGCGTGGCCTCTTTCATCGCCGGATTCACTCCGAAAAAACAGGCCTTGCACGACATGATCGCCGGGACGCTGGTCGTCTTCCGTGGTGACCTCGATCGCGAATAAGCCAATCGAACCTGTCAGTGGGGGGCACCGTTGACACCCCCCCGCAGCGATCTACAATTGGAGAACAAGCCGCGCCAAAGGCCTGATGGGATTCCCGTCGGGTGCCCCGCGCGGCTCGCTGGGTGGCCGGGCTGGCCACCGCCTGTCCGGGTTCCGTGCTGACGGCTCCGGTCGAGTTCCTGGTGACGTTCCCAGGAGCTGGCACACCCCGGTCAACACCCCTCAAGATCCTCACCCTCGACTAGTCTCAACACGCCAACAACACCATGGCCGCCAGAAACTCCAAGGACCTCTTCAACGAAAGCACGATGAGCTTCGGGGACCACCTCGAGGTTCTCCGGCAGCACCTGCTGAAGGCCATTTTCGGCCTGATCATCGGCGTGACCGTCACGCTGATTTTCGGTGACCGCCTCGTCGGAGTCATCCGCGCCCCGATCGACGACGCGTTGCGAGCCCAGGGGATCTCCAGCCAGGACGACATCACCGGCTTCAACTTCTGGGACCAACTCCAGGCGTGGGCAACCGGGGAACCGATCTACGATGGAAAACCTCGGGTCACCGGCAAGGGTGTCCGGGCGCTGGCCTCTTTTCCGTCGCTCCAGGAAGTGGAGTTGTCCGGCACCAACGCCGCCACCGCTGACCTGCAGGCTCTCGACAAGGCTCGCCCCGATCTCCTCATCCAGGCCAACGCGGTCTCGGTCGCCGGCCTGGCCGACCTCGTCGAATACGGGGTCCGCTGTCAGCTCAACGCACAACACCAGGTCGTCTCGGTCGCCCTCAGCGGCCCTGAGATCAACGACGACCACCTCGAACGGCTCGACCCCAAGCGACTCGACGTGCTGACCACCCTCGATCTCCGCGACGCCAGCATCACCGACGATGGGCTGCAACACATCATTCGCCTCGAGGGACTCCAGCAACTCAATCTCACCGGCACCACAATTACCGACGACGGGATCGATACGATCACCGCCCTGGGCGAACTCAGGACACTCCTGGTTTCCAGCCCCGAAGTGACCGATGACGGCCTGAAAACAATCTCCGGCCTCGATCAACTCGAAGAACTCAACCTGGTCGGCACCTCGATCACCGACCTGGGACTCCAGCACCTCGGTGGGCTGGGTTCCCTCACCTCGCTGGCAATCTCCGGCGAGGGGATCACCGACGAGGGCCTCGCGGCTGTCGTGGCTGGATGCCCGAACCTGGTCCGACTCGAGCTCGCCGGCACCCGCATCTCCGACACGGGCCTCGAATCACTCAAGGCGCTCAAGGCACTCAAGACGCTCAACCTCAATGTCGACACCGACTCGGCCAGCCAGACCGGAGGCGAGTCCTTCGTCTCGGCCAGTGAACAATCCAGTGTCATCGTCTACGTCCGCCCCACTCAACTCGCCGACGTGCTGCACCGCTCTGATCCCGATCGGTTCCCCAAGCTCGAGACCGCGCCCAACGAGAGACCGGTGCCCCTGCAACTGGTCGCCGACGAGTTTGCCATATTCCGCACCACCGCCGACCGCATGAACAAACCGATCACGCTCAACGTGCAGGAAGCCTTCATGACCTACCTCAAGGTCGCATTGATCGGTGGCGTGGTCCTGACCAGCCCGTGGATCTTCTACCAGGTCTGGCTGTTCGTCGCCGCCGGGCTGTATCCCCACGAGCAACGCTACGTCTTTGTCTTCCTCCCCTTTTCGCTCGTACTGTTCCTGGGTGGCATCCTGTTCTGCTTCTACCTGGTCTTCCCCTTTGTGCTCACGTTCCTGCTGGGATTCAATGACTGGCTCGGAGTCAGCCCGCAGATTCGACTCTCCGAATGGATCTCGTTCGCCGTGATGCTGCCGCTGCTCTTTGGTGTCAGTTTCCAGTTGCCGTTGGTGATGCTCTTCCTCAACCAGCTCTCGATTGCCGACACCGAGGTCTACCGCAGCAAGCGACGCGTGGCCATCCTGGTCATCTCGATCCTCTCGATGATGCTCACACCGGCCGATCCAGCCAGCATGGTACTGATGATGCTCCCCCTGATCGTGCTCTACGAACTGGGCATCTGGCTTTGCCAATACATGACCAACCGCAATCCATTCCAGCCGGCAACGATCTGAAACACGACCACCCAGCCGTCCAATCCCGCCCCCGCGAAGGACATCACTCATGACGATCCCGCACCAGGCTCCTCCCCTGGCCTCTCTCACCCTGGCCGGATTGCTCGGGCTGGTCATCGGGGCCCTGTTCCTGGGAACCGGTCCCGGCGCCAGTGCCAGGGACACGGACCGGAAATCGACACGGGTGTATGAATTGCGAACCTACACCACGGCACCGGGAAAACTCGATGACCTCCACAAGCGGTTTGCCGATCACACGATGAAAATCTTCACCCGGCACGGCATGAAGAACATCGGCTACTGGACCCCCGATGACCCGAAACTCAAGAGCAACACGCTGGTCTATGTACTGGCTCACAAGGACCGCCAGACGGCCGCCAGAAGTTGGAGTGCGTTCATCAAGGATCCCGAATGGAAGAAGGCGTTCGCGGAATCACGCAAGAATGGCCCCATCGTCACCAAGGTTGTCTCGCGGTTCCTCAACCCGACCGACTACTCGCCCGTGAAGTGATCTCCCGATGACCCCTCCCACCCTGGCCTGGCACGGTGACGCGGCCACCGGCCACCTCGAACTGCTCGACCAGACCCTGTTGCCCCTGGACGTCCAGCAGCGTCCCTGTCGGCAACTCGAGGACGTGGTCGAGTCCATCAAGAGCCTGAGAGTCCGCGGAGCCCCGGCCATCGGGGTCGCCGCGGCCTACGGTGTGGTGACCGGACTGCAATCGGAGCGGGAGAGTTCTCGGGACGAGTTCGACCGGCAACTGGGCAGGGTCACCGCCATCCTGGCCGACAGTCGGCCCACCGCAATCAACCTCAACTGGGCGTTGGCCCGTCTGAACGACACGGCAGCAGCCGACCAGTCGCTCCAGCCCGGCCCGCTGCACGATCTGTTGCTCGAGGAGGCCAGAGCGATCCAGGACGAGGATCGACAGATGTGCGAGTCCATCGGTCAACACGGTGCGGGGTTGCTGCCCGACGGAAGTGGCGTGCTCACGCACTGCAATGCCGGCGGACTGGCCACCGCCGGCCCAGGCACCGCACTGGCGGTGCTATTTGCCGCCGCCGACCAGGGACGGGCGATCCACGTCTACGTCGATGAGACGCGTCCACTGCTGCAAGGCGCCAGGTTGACCACCTGGGAACTCACCCGGCACGGAATCCCCACCACGCTGATCTGTGATTCGATGGCCGCCTGGGCCATGCAACAGGGACGAGTCCAGGCGGTGATCACCGGGGCCGATCGCATCGCCGCCAATGGGGACGCGGCGAACAAGATCGGGACCTACGCACTGGCTGTCCTCGCACGACAACACCAGGTGCCCTTCTTTATCGCCGCACCGCGAAGCACCTTTGATTTCGCCATTGAAAGCGGAAATGAGATCCCGATCGAGGAGAGAGCGGGCACGGAGATCACCCGCGGGTTCGGGCGGCAGACCGCTCCCGACGACGTCGACACCTGGAACCCCGCATTCGACGTCACTCCCGCCGAATTGATCACCGCGTTGATCACCGAGCGGGGAGTGATCCAGCCGGTCAACCGGACGTCGATCCAACAGATGCTGGGCAACGGCGGAGCCTGATCATGACGATCCGTTCGGTCCTGGTGCTCGGCGACTCACCGCATGCGTCCGCGCTAATCGATCACATCGATCGCGACCCCCTCAGTCGCATCCAGACCGATACCGCCGAACTTCCCGACCTGGTGATCCTGGCTGGCCCTGGCGAGGATCACCTGGCAGTCGCACTGTCGCTACTGGAAAGTCAACGCCCCCTGGTCATCGTGGTCGGACCACACCTGGACACGGCCGTCGTCCATCGGATCGCTCTCGTCGCCGCCGACACGAATTCCCAGGTCCGCTGCTGGCTGCCCGCTCTCGCCGGACACCCTCGCAACGAAGATCCTCCTGGCGAGACGTCTCCGATCAGGATCGATCGAGCCGACAATCGACCGGCCGAGTCCCTGCTCTTTTCCGACCTCGCACTCCTGGGACGACTCGCCGGCCGGTTCGACCAGGTCACCGCCACACTTGCCACAACAGCCACCGTCACCCTGAGTGCCGACAACGGAACGACCGCCACCTGGACGCACCGGACCACCTCCGACTCGCCCGCCGCATCGTTGCACCGGGGCGACACTCCGCTCGAATTGACCAGCCAGGCAACAGCCGATCCGGTGACCGAAAACGAATGGTCCCGGATCACCACCGGATCAACTCACCTGGAACTTGACGAACTCGTCGACCTGGTCGAGACCTTCGCCGCGATCCTGGAATCCGCACGGCGTCGGCGTGCCATCGACCTGCATCACGAACCGACATCCGAGCGAACTGTCTTCAAGAGCCAGATGGCAGCTGTTGGCTGCTTGCTGCTACTTCTCACATTGCTGGGCCTGGTGATCCTACTGGTGCTGGGGGCAGTCCTCGACCCCACCAGCACCCGGGGTGGACGTGCCGACCAGGTCGGGTTTTTACTCAAAGACGATGCTTTCCAACCCGATTCCAGTGATCTCTCCCAGGACGGAGCGCAACAACTCAAACAAATCGCAGGACGCATCCACCACGTCCGCGTGCCAATCGTCGTTGCCGCCACTTCCAATACGGCGGTCGATGAAGACCGTCGCTCCGAGATCGAGAAACAGCTCGATCAACAGGGAATCCGGGTCACCCCGGGGCGGATCGTCATCGACACTCCACCGGCCGCCTGGATGCAGACGTTGCTTGGTATTGCCCGGATTGCCTGGATCGCACCACTGGTCTTGTTCCTGGTTCTCCAGGGCCTGATCCTGGCCACCCGTGGAAAACCCGGTCCCGGAACCGCCCGGTTGGACTGACCAACACCTCGCGAGGTGAGACCTGATCCCAATCGTCAATTGGGTCTCGACAGCCCGCACTCGCCTGTCTTATAACCCCGCGGTTCGAAACGGCACGGGGTTCCTCACCGAACAGCGCGCCATTCCGTCTACACGCTCGATCCGGGAAGTTTCTGATGAACCGTGCCGCCTATTGCACCGGTGGGTTGATAATGCTGTTGGTACTGGCCGGATGCCGGTCCTCCATATTCAAACCCGACGTTGGATCCTCCTTCCACTTGCCCGGCTGGGCCGGCGGCAAACCCCAGGTTCCCAATCCTCCAGATTCACTCGATGGTCCTGACGCTGGTCGTGCCGCTGTCGACGCACGGTCCGACGAGCAACTCTCCCCACAGTCCACCGCAACCCAGCTCACCGCCGGCCGTGATGCCTTTCACAAGGGACGACTCACCGAGGCCGCGGGCCATCTCCAGGCTGTCCTCCAGGACCAGCCCAAACACGTCGAAGCTCACCACCTGATGGCCATCATCACCGGTCGACAACACAACTACGGTGCCAGCGACCAACACTTCGAAACAGCGATCGCCGCCTCGCCAGACAACTCCAACCTGCTCAGTGATTTCGGCTACTCAAAACTGCGACGATTCGACCTCGAGGCCGCGGAATCGCTGCTGAATGGAGCTCTCACAATCGATCCCCAGAACTCCTTCGCACTCAACAATCTTGGCACCGTCCAGGCCCGACAAGGTCGGTTCGATGATGCCCTCACCACTCTCAGGCGGGCTGGCTCCGAAGCCGAAGCCCAGGCAAAGATGGCTCAACTCTTCCCCAAGGGCCGCCCCGCCATCGTGAGTTCTCCGACGATCACCGCAGCAGCCACCACTGCCGAAATCACCCCGGTCACAGCAGACTCGCCCAGGTCACTTCCCGCCCCTCTCGCTGACCCACTTCCCGCCCGACGGGAAATCCAGGCTCCAGCCAAGGCCATGCCCCGATCCGAAATCCCACTCGTCCCTGCGGCCATCACCGAGGCGCCAACCGATTCCATTCCGGCCAATCCACTCCCCGCCAAGACCGCCGCTCACGAACTGATTCCGGCTCCGGCCGCCGACCTCCCGTCGCGTCCCATTCCCTGGAACACCACCGCCGATCCGCTCGAACCAGGATCCGGACCAATCACCCCTGTCGGGGCCACTTCACCCAGCCGCAGGATTTCTCCCGAGTTTTCGCGGAGTGCCGCCAGGCTGGGCCTCGGCATCGGACCCGGTTCGCTGGTGCCGCGCAACGCGACCACGCCAACCGCAGCCGTCCCCCCCCAACCGGTCACAAGCCCACCTGTCCTGGAACCAACCCCCAACCGGCAGGCTCCAGCACCTCTCTCCAGCGATCCCCTGTCGGACTTCGAGAAAGAGCTCGGCGAGAGCGCGTCGACCAACCGCGATGCCGTGCGACGATTGCTGAACCCGCCGTCCCAGACGATCCCCTGACCGTCTCGCCTCAGCTGGCCAACAGCTGCTGCTCGATCGAATCAACGACGTCCTGGATCGACCAGGAATCCGCGCTGACCATCACCGGCGCGTCGGTCGCCAGCCAGTCCTCGACCTTCGCTACTGCCGACATCACGGTGCTGTGATTCCGGCCGCCAAAGAACTCGCCAATCTCGCTGTAGGCGGCCTGGGTGTGTTTGCGAGACAGGAACATGGCCAGCATCCGCGGTTGCACCAGGCTCCGGGTCCTGCGCGAGGACTTCAACTCGTCGGCTCGAACACCAAACAACGAGCAGACAGCACGCTCCACATCACCCAACGCGACAATGCGGATACAGTCGCGTTCCAATTCTGCCAGGACCTGCCGCGCCACCGGAGCAGAGACCCGCTGTCGCCCCGCAGCGATCGACCAGTTCTGCAAACAGTGCAAGGCCCCTTTCAACTCCCGGACATTGTGAACAAATCGCCGCGAAATCACCGACAACGACTCGGGAGTAAAACTCACCGACATCCGCTCGGCCACGCGACCGACGATCTCACGACGAGTCCCGATTTCCGGTGGCTCGATCCGGCAGACCAGGCCGGCCATCAAACGCGAGCTGAGTTCTTCGCTGAACTTTGGCAACAACCTCGGGTGCTGGTTGGCGGTCAACGCCACCTGGCTGCCATGAGACTCGAGCTGCTTGATCGTGTGCAGAAACTCTTCCTGCACCACGCGTTTGCCGTCCAGAAAATCGACATCGTCGACCAGCAAGACGTCGATACTGCGAAATCTCTGACGGAATCCCGGGGTCGACCGGTCCCGCAACGCCGCGGTGAAGTAATTCGTGAAGGTCTCGGCCGTCAGGTACGTCACTCGCAAGGACGGATACATTCGACGAATGCGGCCATAAATCCCCTCGAGCAAGTGCGTCTTGCCAACCCCGACGTGGCCGTGAATGTAGAGTGGACTGAGTCCCTCTGCCGGCGCATCACAAATGCGAGATGCGGCCGTCCAGGCCAACCTGTTGCAGTCGCCAACGACAAAGTCGACCAGGTCGGCAAAACGCCGCCGCGTCCCCTGCCGGGTGTCTCCTCCGGCAGTGTCGCGATCGGCCGACGGCTTGGAATTCCTGGCCAACGGATCGCTGGTGCCAACCACTTCGGGCATGACTCGCGGATCCACGTCCAACCGGATCCGAGCCGATGGTCCCAGGACATCGGTGGCTGCCGACTGCAGTGCCTCGCGGAATTGACGCTGCATCCAGCTGACCACGAACGGACTGCCCACTCCGAAACACACCTCGTCGTCTTCAACGGTGACCGTGCAGCGACCCAGAAACCAATTCTCGTAGTTCTTGGGACCAACACCTTCGGCAAGACGCTCGAGAATCCTGGTGGAATCTGGCGAGCGTTGCGGTGGTGTCGAATTGTCTATGGGCTGCATCGTGCACCCCCCCGGGGTCGACCGCGCGTACAATTCGCGCTCCTGTCAGCGACGCACTTCCCCGGGCGAGAGTCTATGGCACTCCGTTGCCTGGGCGCGTGACGCGGTGGAACTTTCCGTTGTTCGCGGGGTCGTTGGGACGTGGTCTGGAAGAGCTGTCGGAGACGGATTTGAGTAAGAGAGGTCCGCCGCCGCCATTTTGCTCTGTCGAATACTCAATCAGTGAGGCCGATCCTACCGACAGCAAATCGAGTGTCAAACGTGCCGGATGACAATTCCAGAACAAACCCAAAAATAGCCACGCGTCGACAGCTGCCAGCCTCAAAACGCGGAAAACCAACCCCGCAAACCAGTCACCCTGTCCCGCCACTTGCCGACCATGTCGAAAACATGTCGATGACGTCGAGGCAGCAACACCGCGCGCGAGATCTGGAACACGTCGTCCACTCAGAGACGACAACATCCCGGACGACACGGCCCGGCCTCGGGGGGAGGACAATCCGAGGCCATCGGCAGAGCGTGGCCGGATCGGACCGACGGGGCACTGAGCAACTTGTTCAGGTCTTGCGAGTCACACTCGGGGCACGACGGAACCGTCGCGGCGCGGACCAACAACTCGAACTCGACCGCACACCCGCTACAGCGGTACTCAAAAATCGGCATTAGAAACCGGTCCTGACAAACCTGTGAGATGGCCTGGTGACCGGAAACCTGTTCGAAGATCGCCTCGGCCGCCTTTGTGTTGAGGGAGACATTACCACGAGGGCCGGAGAATTGCTCGCCCTCAGCAACATCTCGCCGGTCGGTCGCGAGTCCGATCGCCGGCGAATACGACGGACCGATGGAATCGCATCCTCGGCACCATCCCGGGACAATTCGACCAATTCGATCTCGATCAATTCCGGCTCGGCCACGGGTGGCCACTGGGGTCGATATCGCACATCCGGTGAAACCAATTCGGACTCCAGCGGAAGCCCAAAAACCAGCATCTCGTCCCCGGTCACCGACGACCGGAACAAGTCCAGGACAAACACCGTGAAAAGAACCGCCACCGCCACGCCAAGCAACCAACTGGGGAAACTCGACCGTTCCGGCCTCAAGCCCCGGCTCTGGATAACAGTCTCGACGTTCGCCCACAGACCCGGAGACTCGACAACCGGAGAATCATTCTTGAGCTGCTGCAGGCGGCCATGTGATTCCTGCAACGCCAGCCAGGCCCGGCAACACTCCGAACAGTCCGCAAGGTGCTGCCGCAACTCTGATCCCAGACCCGTTTCGAGATCCTGGCCGACTTCCAATGCCAACTCGTCTCGTGCCTGGCCACAGGAGATCTTCATCTTGGCTCTCCCAGGACAAGGGGAGACGCTGGTATCCCGGGCCCGGACGACGTCGCATCCTCATCGAGCCGTTTTTGCCACAGTTTCTGAAACCTCTGGCGAGCCTCGGCCAACCGCCAACGAATCGTCGCCTCCTTGCGGTCCATGATTCCAGCGATTTCGGCCGTCGAAAAATTCTCCAGATCCCGCAACACCAACACGGTCCGGTACTTCTCGGGGACCGACTCGAGCACCTCTCGGACCTCCTGCTTCAGGTCAAGATCTCCACGAGGATCCTCGACCGACGGATCGGGAGAACGCTCGAAGGGACTCTCACTGAACAATGCGGTCCGACCGCGTCGCTTGATCTTCCTCAGGTGGTCCAATGTCAGGTTGACTCCAATCCGGAACAACCACGGCCCAAATCGTCGAGACGTGTCAAACTGTCCCAGGCGAGAATACGCCCGAAGAAATGTCTCCTGGGCCAGGTCCTCCACCTGCCAGGCATCTCCGATGAACCGCCCGATCACCCGGACCAGTCTCCGCTCGTACAGGCGCACCAACTCCCCGTACGCCGCGGTCTTTCCACGGCGAGATTCCTCGACCAGCCGCGACTCGGACAACAGCGAGGTGTCCGTGTCGTGCTGGCTAACGATGGGAGTCTTTGTTGCCTCGATCACGTCCTGCCTTGTTTTCTCTGGTTCTTCTACGGAATCACCACCAGCAACGTTGGAGCATTCGCCCCACTTTTTCCGGCGGCAACACCTGCTGCCAACATGTCCCAATTCTAACCCGACCACACGATTCGTCGCGACCCCTTACCTGGAACAAGACAGGGCCTTGAAAGCTCATCACCACTCGAACAAGATCAGGTCTCGACCCGGGGAGCCTCTCCCGCCAAAATTCCATCTGTCATTTTCCCCACACCCGGTGCCACACCATCATGACGTCCCCCACACGCCACAGCCTCGCACTGCTTTGTTGCCTCGCACTGCTGATTTCCGGGTGTGCACCCGATCCCGCCGACAACCCGGGAACAACTGTCGGCGATTCCAGCGACGCGGCGACCGGGGGTTCGAAGACAGCTGAACTGGCCATTTCCGAGCGGGAAGTTGCCACCGATCCCGACGGCAAACCGGTCACGCTGTTCCAGTTGACCAACAGCCATGGAATGGAGGTCGAGGTCATCAGTTGGGGAGCAGTCGTGCACGCCATCCGGGTCCCCGACCGGGACAACCATTTCGAGAACGTGACACTGGGCTTCGAAAAAGTTGAAGGCTACTTCGAACCGGGCCCCTACTTTGGAGCCATCTGTGGACGTTACTCGAACCGGATTGCCAAGGGGGCGTTTTCAATCGGTGACCAGAAATACCAGCTCGCCACCAACAATGACGCCAACCACCTTCACGGTGGTGACCAGGGTTTCAACCGGCGGGCCTGGACCGGCAAAGCGGTCAAGAAGGACGGGGCCGTCGGCGTGGCTCTGAAGTTGGTCAGTCCCGACGGTGAAGAGAACTATCCCGGGACACTCACCATCGATGTCACCTACTGGCTGACCGAGAACAGCGAACTGGCGATTGAGTACAAGGCAACAACCGACAAGCCAACCGTGCTCAACCTGACCAACCACTGCTATTGGAATCTCTCCGGAGCCGGCAACGGCACCATTCTCGACCATCAGCTGACGCTCGATTGCGACAAGTTTCTGCCGGTCAGTGACACGCTGATCCCCACCGGCAAGCCCGCCGCAGTGGCCGGATCGGCGATGGACTTCACGTCCACCCAGCCGATCGGCTCACGAATCAAGCAGGTCGAGGGAGGATACGATCACTGTTACGTGATCAACGGCGCCGACGGATCGCTAAAACCAGTGGCCGAAATCTATGACCCCGGCAGCGGCCGCGTCATGGAAATCCTGACCACCGAACCGGGTATCCAGTTCTACACCGGCAATTTCCTTGATGGAAAACCGGCCAATGGCAGCTACCCGCTCAACGGAGGTTTCTGCCTCGAATGCCAGCACTTCCCGGACTCACCCAACCAACCCGACTTCCCCTCCACGCTGCTCAAACCCGGCGAGATCTACTCGCAAATCACCATCCACCGTTTCTCGGTTCGTCCGGACGATACGGACGCATCCGCTCCGGCCCAACAAGATGCCGACAGCGGTGACGCCAACAAGAAGTCGACCGAGTAACGCTGGTCGGACTGCTCATGGATCCGAATCCCACACCCACACCAGACCCGTCGGCCCCACCGGCCACCCGCCAGTGGCGTCCCGTGGTGTGGATCGGACTACCGCTCGTCATCGCGGTCGTGGCCTTCGTCACCTGGCCAACCGCCGAGGTGCCCGGACCACCGTCCCAGCCAGATCTTCCCCCACCTCTGCCGCCGGTCGCCACGACACCATTCACGAACACCAACAGTACCGGCTGGGTGGGCGCAGCCGCCTGTGCCGAATGCCATCCCAGGATCGCCGAGCACCACCAGGCATCGTCCCATGCCAGCGCGCTGGCGGATGTGTCGCTCGAGGATGAACCGCCCGACGCCGAATTCGATCACGCCACCTCGGGTCGGCACTATCGCGTCTATCGCGACAAGGACCAACTCAGGCACCGCGAATCCATCACCCTGGAAGACGGCGAGGATCTTGTCCTTGCCGACCATCCCGTCTCGATGGTCGTCGGCACCGGGCACCAGGGCCGCACCTACCTGGTCGACCTCGAGGGTTTCCTGTTCCAGAGCCCCATCACCTGGTATGCCAGCAACAAGCGATGGCGACTGGCTCCCGGCTACACCGATGCCGCGCACCCGTCATTCGAACGTCCCATCCCTGTCGATTGCCTGATCTGCCACGCCGGGCGTTCCGAATCCGTCAACGGTGCCTTCCATCGCGTACGGTTTCATGAACGCACGATCGGGTGCGAACGGTGCCATGGAGCCGGAGCGGAACACGTCACCACTCAGAAGGCACTCGCCAAGGACGGTGGCGGCCCGGTAGCCGATCCGGTTGCCAGCCCGGGTGACACATCCATCGTGCATCCCGGCTCGTTGTCACGAGAACGGCTCGAGTCGATCTGTGGCCAGTGCCACCTGTCCAACGGTTCAGCCGCCAGCCTGCGTGGCCGACGACTCGAAGACTTCCGCCCGGGACAACGACTGGCCGAATACCGCGCCCACTACGTCCTGGACGGAGGTGGCAGCAACATGACAGTCGTGGGACACATCGAGCAACTCCAGAAAAGCCGCTGCTACACCCAGACCACGACCCTGACCTGCACAACGTGCCACGACCCGCACCGTCACCTCCCCAAGTCCGAAGCCGCCGCTGTCTACCGGGCCAAGTGCCTGGAATGTCACCAGCCCAACGCCTGTGGGCTCCCAGCCGATGGGACCGCCCGACAGGCTGTCGCCGACCGTTGTGTGGATTGCCACATGCCCGGCACGAAAACCGAGATCCCACATGTCGCCTCGACTCATCACCGTATCGGAATTCACAGCACCACCGCCGACAGGGACCGCCCCACCCGTCTTTCCCTGTCGCCCGGCACTCTCAAGCCACTCTATGACCTCTCACACCTCCCTCCCCTCGACCAGGACCGATGTCGAGGACTGGCTTATCGCCAGTTGGCGAGCAAGCAGAAAGATCCGCGGCTCGGCTCAACATTCCGATTGCGGGCTCGCCGGATCCTGCAAACCACCTACGACGCGGGATTGCAGGACCCCCAACTGCTGTCTGCCCTAGCTGACCTCAGCCAGGGCACCAATCCCTCGGTCGCCGGCCAACTTGCCCGGCGAGCCCTCGAGTCGGATGCCGAGTTGACGGCACTGGATCGAGCCAATTCCCTGGGGATCCTGGGCAATTCACTGATCGCCGCGGGAAAACTCGACGAGGCGATCCCCGTGCTCCAACGGCTCGTCACGATTCATCACAACCCGGTGGCCTGGTTGCAACTCAGCCAGTGCCAGATGTCCACCGGGGACACACCCGGAGCGATCGCCGCGGCCGAACAGGCTGTCAAAATTGGTGCACATCGTGCCGAAGTCCATGACCTCCTGGCCCGGCTCTATCAACAGGCCGGCCAGGCCCCCAAGGCACGTCGACACCGTCTGATCGCCGAATCGCTGACACGGGCCAGGCAGGGTGGCCGTTCCCGCTAGGAACCCGCATTGGTTTTCCTCTTGCGGTCGTCAACCACGTTGGTCGATACTCCCGCGCCGAATCTCCTCGCCCCCCCGACCCAACTCGATCCGCAATGACGGCACCAACTGATTCCGGATACCGCCAGTCGCACCAGGGCCGTGGCCCCGAATACCACGACCAGTTCTCCGACAACCCGCGACGGCGAATGATGTGGCAGATCGAGCAGGCCATGCTCGAGGATGTCCTGGAAGCGACTCGTCAGCAGTCTCCCGGCGAGATCAACTACCTGGATTTCGCCTGTGG
The DNA here is from genome assembly GCA_963933195.1 of uncultured Planctomycetaceae bacterium. Lineage (GTDB taxonomy): Bacteria > Planctomycetota > Planctomycetia > Planctomycetales > Planctomycetaceae > UBA8437. The sequence continues at coordinate 2,718 of CAWVUS010000018.1, read as the reverse complement.
AACCGGCCGCGTGCTCGGTTTCGTCTCCGAACACACCAACACCGCGACCGGCGTCGACGTGTCCGACTCGATGCTCGAGGTGGCCGCCACCAGTGCACCAGGTGCCGAGTTGATCTCGGCCGACATCACACGAGACGATTCTCCGTTGTCCGGCCGTCATTTCGACCTGATCACCGCGTTCCGGTTTTTCCCCAACGCGGAACCGGGGCTGAGATCCGAAGCCATCAGGGCATTGGGCGATTGCCTGTCACCGGATGGCCGACTGGTCTTCAACAACCATCGCTGCCTCTCATCGCTGCGGCACCGCCTGGTCCGGCTGCTGACCCTCGGCCGCAAGGGGCGGACGGGGATGACCCGTCACGAGGTACTCCAACTGGTGAGCGAAGCCGGTCTTGAGATCGAGCGGGTCGAGCACGCCGGGGTGGTCCCCGAGTACGAGTGGTTGCTGCTGCGACCCCGCTGGGCCGTAGAATGGATCGAACGGCTGGCCACCCGGTTGCCACTGGTGGGAATCGCCGAGAACCTGGTCTACGTCTGCCGTCGCCCGCGTGCCGCCACGGTGCGTCGGCACGCCGCCTAGGTGTCCTCCCGGGCGTCCTCTCTAGACGGCGTCCAGTTCTGACATCAGATCACTCGAGACAGTGAACGCCTCGTCGATCTCGCTGGCCAGTCCAAAGACCATGTCGGATCCCTCGCCACCGGCAATCGTGTCGCGGGTACCGCCCTGGCCCTTGACGTAATCGTCGCCCAGGTTGCCCAGCACCGCGTCGGCACCACTACCGGCCAACAGCGTGTCGTCGCCGTCGCCACCCAGCAGGATGTCGTCGCCACGAGCTCCGTTGAGCGTGTCGTTGCCGTCACCACCACCAAGCTGGTCGTCACCACGCTCGCCGAACAGTTGGTCGTCACCATCGTGACCGACCATGGTGTCGTCGCCGTTGCCACCCTTCAGCGAGTCGTTGCCGTGGTCGCCCAGCAGGCGATCGTCGCCGCTGTTTCCATACAGGCTGTCGTCGTCACGGCCACCATCGAGCACGTCATCACCGGTGCCGCCGAACATGCGGTCGGTTCCCTCGCCCCCGAACAGGGTGTCGTCGCCGGACTTGCCGTTGAGCGTGTCGCGGCCGGCGTCGCCGTTGAGCACGTCATCGCCCGATCCACCCTGCAGCAGATCGCGATCCTCTCCACCGACCAACTGGTCGTTACCGGCGTTGCCCTCGAGGGTGTCGAAACCGTTTTCACCCAGCAGCAGGTCGTCGCCGTCCTGGCCATCGATGACGTCGTCGCCGTCGCCACCCTGGATCGAGTCGTCCCCGTCGCCTCCGTACAACTCGTCATCCCCGTCACCGCCACGAATCGTATCGCGGAGCTGGCTGCCGGTGATCGTGTCGTTGCCGTCACCACCATCGAACAGCACCCGCACGACTCCCGGGTCCGTTCCGGCGGCCGTCAGGACATCGTTGCCACCCTCGCCGTTGATTCTCACCAGCAGGCTCGGAACGTGCGGCAGGTCGCCCAGGGTGATCGTGTCGTCGCCCTCGCCGGGCTGCATGACCACCTCGCTGAAGGTGTGGCCCACGTTGATCGCCGAGGTGCCATCGGTGATCTGCAGCCGGGCGGTGGTGTTGTAGACCAGGTCCTGTGCGTTCTCCTGCAGGGTGAACGATTCCGCACCGTCACCACCACGACCGTGCACCTGGTCGTACCCGTCTCCACCGTCCAGTTGATCGGCGCCGTGGCCGTGCTGCCAGACGGCAACATCATTTCCGGAACCGGCACGCAGCGTATCGCCCGCACCCTGTCCATCCAGCGTGTCGTCGCCCTGGCCACCTTCCAGCGTGTCGGAATTGCTCCCGCCACGCAGTTGGTCGTTGCCGTTTTCGCCCTGCAGCAAGTCGCGGCCGGATCCACCATTCAGCAGGTCGTCGCCATCGTTGCCAACCAGGGTGTCCGATCCGCTGCCACCCCACATCGAGTCGCCCGTGTCGACCGTGTCCATCGTGCCCTCCATCACAATGAACGAGGTCACCAGTGGCACGTCGGCTACCAGGGAGTAATCCTGTGAACCAGTGGCAACATTGAAACCGACCACGCGGGCGGTCCAGGTGCCGCTCACCAGGCTCCCGTTATCCACATGCACTTGTTCCACGTTGTTCAGGTGGTCTCTACCCGTGCGGGCCACCCAATCACCAGTTCCAGACAACGCGTCGGCCGGAATGTAGTCGTCCCCAGCTGCTGGTGTCGTCGTCGCCGATACCGGCAATTGGACCTGGATCGACGTCCCCGGCGTCTGGGCCACGTCGGAGATCGGATTGCCGGACATGTCCAGGATGTCCTGGCCAATCTGCCAGGGGTAATACGTTGTTCCATCGGGACCAACGAGTTCGAGATCCAAGTCGTTGACCAGCCGTGGACTCGTTGCGGGCGTCTGCACGGCTGCTGCCGCATCGTCCCAGGAAATCGTCACTTTCAGTGGTACGCCCGAGTCAATAAACGACTGGGGCACGGTGAAAGCGTAATCGTGCACATCGGCCTGGACACTGGCTGCTTCCAGGATCCGGTCAGGAACCGGCGAGTTCTGATCCATCCGCGCGTCGGTGATCAATGTCGTGGCCGCCAACGCATCAACCAGCCCCCAACCGGTCGAGAAGTCCGGTCCGGGAGTTGCGGTTGCACGCCCCAGCCCATCAGTGCCGTTGGTCGAATCACTGTCCGAAT
>CAWVUS010000017.1:0-39742 GCA_963933195.1 uncultured Planctomycetaceae bacterium | reverse complement strand
CCGTCAACTGGATCGACCCGACCAAGATCGACGGGGTCAACACCTGCTGGGACACCCACCAGCGGAACTTCCCCAAGCTCAAGACCCTGCTGTGCCCGATGTTCGACCAGACCTTCCCGACGTTCCTTGACGATCTCGATCAACGTGGCCTGCTGGAAACCACCCTGGTGGTCGCGGTCGGAGAGTTCGGGCGCACTCCAAAAATGGGCGAGGTGACCCAGAGCAACAACACCAAGTCGACAGGCCGTGACCACTGGCCCCACGCCTTCACCGCGCTGTTGGCCGGCGGAGGAGTCCGCGGCGGACAAGTCTACGGATCAACCACCCGAAACGGCGGACACGTGGTCGACCAACCGGTCACCCCCGCCGACCTGCATGCGACCATCTACCACCACCTGGGAGTCGACCCACACCAGACCTATTTCGACGAGTTCCAGCGGGTCCAGCAGGTTCTCTGTGAGGGCCGGCGGGTACGTGACCTCTAGAACTCCACCCACTATTGCCGACAATAATCCAACCAACCACACTCTCCCTGTTCCAGCACACAACGACCAAACGAGACCGGAGCACGCCCCATGACCCATTCGATCAACCGCCGCGACCTCCTGAAATCGGCCGCCGCCGTTGGCACCGGACTGTTCCTGGGCACACCCAGCCCCCGAGCGTTCGCGGCGGCCAACGAGAAGATCAACGTGGCGTTTATCGGAATCGGCGGGCGCGGTGCAGCCAATCTCGGATCGATGGTACGGCTGGGCGAGAATGTCGCGGGATTGTGCGACGTCGACGATGTGCGGGCTGGAAAAGCCTACGAACGGTACCCCAAGGCCCGGAAGTTCAAGGACTTCCGCAAGATGTACGACGCCATCGGCAAGCAGATCGATGCTGTTGTCATCAGCACCCCCGACCACACCCACTTCCACCCCTCGATGGCCGCCCTGCAACTCGGCAAACACCTTTACTGCGAAAAACCGATGGCCCACTCTATCTGGGAGGTCCGCCAGATGACCGACCTGGCCCGCAAGCAGAAGGTGGCCACGCAACTGGGTGTCCAGCGACACACGATCCCCAACGTGCACCGGGTGGTCGAATTGATCAAGGCCGGCGCAATCGGGACGGTCACCGAGGTCCACAGTTGGATCGGCGGCACCCGCGGAATGTCCAAGATCCCCAACGACAAGCCCGAGGTGCCGGCACACCTCGACTGGAATCTCTGGCAGGGTCCCGTGGCACCACGCTCTTACCACTCGACCTACTGCCCCTACGGCTGGCGGTTCTGGTGGGACTACGGCACCGGAGAAACCGGCAACTGGGGCTGTCACATCCTGGACATCCCATTCTGGGCCCTGGACCTGGACTACCCCAACCACGTCTCGGCCTCCGGCCCACCGGTCCACGCCCTGACCACCCCGCGTTCGATGGCCACCCACTTGCGGTTCCCGGCCAAGGGCGACCGCCCCGAGGTGATGCTGAACTGGTACCACGCCCAGAATGGACCCGAGATTCTCAAGAAGCACGGCCTGAAGCACAACGGCAACAACACGCTGTTTGTCGGCACCGAGGGCATGCTGCTGTGTGGATTCTCGAAGCGGCAACTGTTGCCCGAATCGAAATTCAAGGACGCCAAGATCGAGGTCAAGACGGTCCCCAACTCGCCGGGATTCTACCGCGAATGGACCGCCGCCATCCGGGGCGGTGGCCCGGCCACCTGCCATTTCGATTACTCGGGACCGCTCACCGAGACAGTGTTGTTGGGCAACGTGGCCTACCGGGCTGGTGGCGAGGGCTTCGGCTGGGACCACAAGACCCTGACAGTCACCGGCAACCCGCGAGCCCGCGGGCTGATCAAGCCGGCGTTCCGGGTCGGCTGGCAGGTGTGAATGGCCCCTGGCCTCTCACGGTTTCAACCGCGTGACGCCGTGGCGAACAGTTCGCTCTTCACCTCGCCGTAAATGTCCGTCAGGCGGAACTCGCGGCCCTCGTAACGGTAAGTCAGCCGTTCGTGGTCCAACCCCAGGGCGTGCAATATCGTCGCCTGCAGGTCGTACACGTGCCATCCGTCTTCAGCCGGCAGGCACCCCAGGTCGTTGGTCTCGCCGATCACCTGTCCGGGCCGCACGCCGCCACCGGCAAACCACATCGTGAACGCCTCGATCTGGTGATCACGTCCCACGCGGCCACCGGCGGCCATCGGCTTCTGAGCCACCGGAGTCCGCCCCAATTCGCCACCCCAGACGACCAGCGTGTCTTCCAGCAGGCCACGCCGCGCCAGGTCCACGACCAGTGCCGCCGATCCCTGGTCGGTCACGCGGCACTCCGACGGAAGCCGGTTGCCGATATCGGTGTGATGATCCCAGTCGCCGTGAAACACCTGCACGAAACGGACACCCTTCTCAACCAACCGCCGGGCCAGCAGGCAGTTCCTGGCAAATGACGGCCTGGCGGGATCGTCGATCCCGTACAGCTTCAGTGTTTCCGGAGTCTCTCGATCCAGCGACAGCAACTCCGGCGCCCGCGCCTGCATCCGGTACGCCATCTCGTAACTGGCAATCCTGGCCCGGATCTCGTCGTCGCCGGACGCATCTAGCCGCAGCCGGTTCAGTTGATTGATGGCATCGATGGACAACCTCTGCCGCCGCGTCGTCACTCCCGGTGGATTCGAGAGGTTCAGGATCGGTTCACCGGCATCTCGCAACACGGTCCCCTGGTACTGAGATGGCAAAAAACCGTTGCCGTAGTTCGCACTCTTGCTGCGGGGCTTCGAACCCAGCACAAGGAATGCCGGCATCTCCTGCGACTGGCTTCCCAACCCGTAGGACACCCAACTGCCCAGGCTCGGCCGCCCAAATCGCCGCCAGCCGGTGTTCATCAACAACTCGGCGAACATGTGATTCGTATCGTCTGTCCGCAATGTTCGCGCGATCGTGATCCGGTCCACGATCCCCGCCGTGTGAGGCATCAATTCCGACACCCACGCTCCACTCTCACCATGCTGTCGGAACCGGTAGGGAGAGCCCATCAGCCGAGGACGCTTTTCCTGGATCTGTGCAAAGGACACTTTTTTCAACAGGCTCTCGGGCAACTCCTCCCCATCCCGGCGATTGACTTCCGGCTTCGGGTCGAACAGGTCCAACTGGCTGGGACCACCCACCTGGAACAGGAAGATCACCGACTTGGCCCTGGGCGCAAAATGGGAACGCCTCGCCGCCCCCGTCTCGGCGGCGGACAACTGGGACATCGCCAGCGAGGCCAGTGAGAGACCACCGGAGCGAAACAACGCTCGGCGAGAAACACTCGACGGCAGTTGGCAATCAGAAAACGGCACCATGCCCATCGTTATTCTCGAGTGAAAAATTCGTCCAGGTTCAGGACCACGCGGGCGACCAGCACCCAGGCCGCCCGGTCGACCATCCCATCGGCAGTCGCCTGGCCATCGAGTCCCAGGATGGCTCGGCAGCCCGCCGTGTCCTGTAGCAATGTCTCCCGCTGTGCAGTGAACAGATTCAACAGCACACCCCGTTCGGCTGTCGACGGCCTGCGACCCAGGCACCTGAGGAACACGGCATCCAGTCGTTTCGCAGCCCTCCCCTCCTGCCGCCAGGCCCACCGCCCCAGTCCCCGAGCGGATTCATAAAAGGAAGTGTCGTTGAGCAGTGCCAGGGCCTGGACCGGGACGTTGGACCGGTCGCGACGGGTACAGGCCGTCACTCCCTCGGGAGCATCAAACAACGGCTTTAACGGATGCGGTGTCAGCCGCCAGTGGAAGGTGTACAACCCCCGCCTCCAACGGTCCTCACCGGTACTGGGTGTCCATTTCGCGGCCGTCGCCCGTGCATCAAGGACTCCCGCCGGTTGATCGGGGAACACGCTGGGCCCCAGCATCTTCTCGGACAACATTCCACCGGCCTGCAGGCTGATGTCACGGATCACCTCGGCTTCCAGCCGCAACCGCCGTTGCCTCCCCAGCAGGCGGTTTCCCGCATCAATCGCGGCCAGATCCTCCCGCTCGTCACTGGCCTGGCGATAGGTGGCCGATAGCACAATCTGACGGATCAGCGATTTGAAACGTCGACCGCCGTGTCGAAATTCCAGCACCAGGTGATCAAGCAAACCGGGGTGCGACGGGGCCGCTGTCTGAACACCAAAGTCATTTTCCGAGTCCACCAGGCCTGCTCCAAGTAGCCTTTGCCACACCCGGTTGACCGTCACCCGATCGGTCAGGGGGTTCTGCTCCGAGAGGATCCAGCGTGCAAAATCGACCCGGTTGGGGATGTTTTTTTCAGCCCCCGTTTCAGTCGCGATTGAGAGGAAGGCTGGGAACCCGGCTGTCACCTTCTCTCCCGGTTGGGAGGGGTCACCCTGCTGGAACACGTGAGTGGGTTGCGGGGCGGACTTCAACACAAGGGTGGCGGGACCGGTCGGCCGTTTTGATTTCGCCTTCTCGTCTCGAATCACCAGGCCATCCCGGTACCCCGGATCGAAACCCGGCAAAGGCAACCGCTCGATCGCCGTCTCGTTGAAGAACGCGTACAGCCGATAGAACTCCTCGTGCGAGAGAGGATCGGTCTTGTGTGAATGACACTGCGCACAACCAAGAGTCAGCCCCAGAAAGACCGACCCGACGGTCTGCACCTGGTCAACGATTGCCTCGTAGCGGACTCCCGGATCGTAGATCACGTTACACTGAAAACCGGTCGCAATTTTTTGCGAAATCTCGTCGCCGGGCAACAAGTCCCCAGCCAGTTGTTCGGTAACAAACCTCTCGAAACCCATGTCGGAATTCCACGCCCTGATGACCCAATCGCGGTAGGGCCACACCTGCCGGGGCGTGTCAGCTTCGTATCCGCTGCTGTCGGCAAAACGCGCGAGGTCCAGCCAGTGACGTCCCCACCGCTCGCCAAAGTGGGGTGATGCCAGCAGTTCGTCGACGAGCCGTTCCCAGCGATCCGGCCGGGAATCCGCGAGAAACGCGTCAATGCGTTCAGCAGTCGGAAGCAACCCGGTGAGATCCAGGGTCAGCCGACGGACCTGGACCGCATCGGGAGCTGGAGCCGAGGAGACCAGGTTTTCTACAGCCAGGCGAGAACGGACAAACCGATCGATCGCCGTGGGTCCGCCATGTTGCGGGACAACCGGTTGCTTGATGGGCCGAAAAGCCCAGTGCTCCGGCCGATCGTCCGCCCGGACCGACTCGCCACGAACCGCAATCGCGATCACAACCGCGACGAGCATCCGAATCACACGAAAATCCCCTGGCAGGCACTTCATCACCTACCAGAGTAGTCACTGGTGCCCTTCTATAGACAGCCACGTCAACCGACCGCCGCCTGGGCCTCGGCCAACCGTGTCAGGCCTTCGCCAACCGGAGCCGCCAAAAACAGTACGCCCAGCAACTCGTCACTGGTGTTTTGAATCTCGTGCTCGGTATTCGGCGGAATATAAACGACATCGCCGGCCGCGATCTCCGTTTTTTCGCCATCCAGGACGGCGGTCCCACGGCCACTCATCACCACGACCAGTTCTTCAGCATCGGGATGAATGTGCAGTTCCAGAACATGACGGTGCCCGGGAGGGATCAACATGTGCTGCACGCACTGAATCGTCTGCAGGCACATCCGCTCCGGAGGCGCGTCGGTCTCATAAATCCGCAACACCGGAGCCGGAATCTCGCTGCGTTCCTGCCGTTCACCCGACTCGTTCTTGACCAGCATGCGAATCACGCGATGCGGATTGGCAAACAACAGACTCTGGACAAGGTTGTACGACTGTGTTTTCCAGTTGGCGATGGGCATAAGGAAATCCAGGCAGAGGGATCAGAACCAGCACAAGAGACCGCAGCGTCAATTCAACAGACGCCAGATCAGCTCACCGACGGAAACCAGCATCGTCGACGCATAGCAGTCGCTCCTTTTCCGAGAGTGGTGTAGTACTACACCACTTTTCAGGGTCAGAGCCTGCGCCCGGCTCAGGGCCGGGGATGCGTTTCCGCTTTCAGGCACGGGGTTTGGTGAAAGTTGCCCGACTAGGATTTGAACCTAGACTAAGTGAGTCAGAGTCACTCGTGCTACCATTACACTATCGGGCAAGACAAGTTGTTGGGCTGAGTATAGTCGGCGTTCCGCACGGCGGGAATGCCAGCGGGTGGCCCTCCCTTGGGTTTCTTCGTCGGTGACGTCTAGAATCGTCAACTGGCCTTTCGACACCGCCAACGGGACCATTTCTCCCGCTGTGTGCGTGCACCCCGATTCTCCTGGCGATCCGTCGTGCTCACCCTGCTGATGTATTGTGTCCTGATCGCCGCGGTGTCCCTGGTCGGCGGCTGGCTACCGGGAATGATCCGTTTCACCCACGTGCGACTGCACGCGTTGATGAGCCTGGTGGCCGGATTCATGCTGGGCATTGCCTGCTTCCACATGCTGCCTCACTCGGTCGAACATGGCGGATCGCTCGATTCGGCAATGCTCTACCTGATGATCGGACTCCTGGGAATGTTCTTCCTGGTCCGGGCTCTCCACTTTCACCAGCACGGTTCGGTTGAGAACACCCAGGAACTGCCAGCGTGTGATCACGACCACGACGACAGCCATTCGCACCATCACGGAACACAACATTCCCTGAGTTGGACGGGTGTCTTCGTCGGATTGACGATTCACACGCTGATCGACGGAGTGGCATTGGCCACGGCCGTGGCGGCCAGTTCGGGGGCCAGCGAGCCGATAATACTGGCCGGAATCGGCACCTTCCTGGCCATCGCCCTGCACAAGCCCCTGGATTCGATGTCGATCACCACTCTGATGGCCGCCGGCGGCTGGTCACGCCAGTCCCAGTGGAAGGTGAACGTGGCCTACGCACTGGTCTGCCCGATCGCCGCCTTGTTGTTCTTTCTACTGCTGGACATGCAACTGAGCGACTCATCAACGGGCCAACTTGTACCAGCCGCACTGGCATTCTCAGCCGGGGTTTTCCTCTGCATTGCGCTCGGCGACCTGCTGCCGGAAATCCAGTTTCACTCGCACGACCGCATCAAGTACTCGGCCTGCCTGTTGGCCGGAGTCATCCTGGCGTGGACGATCCGCTACGTCGAGCCACCGCACCTTCACGGACACGCTCCGCCAACCTCATCCTCGGAAACAGCCCGCTGACTCATTTCGCCGCATAGCCACCATCAACCATCAGGCATTCGGCGGTAATGAACGAGGCCTCGTCGGAGGCCAGGAAGCAGATGGCGTTGGCGATTTCGCGAGGCTCGGCCAGTCGGCACAACATGTGAGCACCGCCGAAATCCGGATGTGTTTCCGCCGCCGCACGATCCAGTCCCTCGTCGCTGGCCATCTTCTCGACAACTGGCGTCCAGACCGTACCAGGACAAACAGCATTCACCCGGATGCCATGGGACGCCATGTCGAGAGCCAGGCAACGGGTCATGCTGGCAATGGCCGCCTTCGACGCGTTGTATGTCACGAACTCGGGTTGCGCCAGAAAGCTGGAGATCGAGCCGAGATTGACGATCGCTCCACGACCGGCCGCCTGCATCACCGGCACCACCGCCCGGGACACCCGTGCCGCCCCCAGCACGTTGACATCCAGGCTACGCCGCCACTCGTCATCGCTGGCATCAATGCCCCGCATCACAAACACCGCGGCGTTGTTGACCAGGATGTCGACCCCTCCCAGCCGCTCAACCACCTCCGCGACCATCGCCTGCACGCTTTCCTGGCAGGTGACGTCAGTCTCGACAAACATCGCACCGGAAATCTCATCGGCGACCTGCTGCCCCGACACCGTGTCGATCTCGGCCACCACCACCCGGGCCCCGGCCTCCGCAAGCCGCCGACAGGTGGCCGCACCAATCCCACGACCGCCACCGGTCACCACTGCCACTCGATCACCCAGATCCGCCATGGTCACTTCTCACCTCCACACCCGATGGCTCGACGAGCCAACGATGGCCGCCGCCAATCGGTGAGTGTAGCGACCCGCCAGATCCGTCGGTATGATCACCGCCGTCGGACACCCGAATCACGTTCTCCTCCCGGAGCCACCTCATGACACTCGCCCGACCCGCCCAATTCGGCCTGGCACTCGTCGCCGTGCTCGTCACCGCACGACCGTCTCTCCACGCCGAAGACGTCGCCAAGCACCCGCTCTCACAAGAGACTCGCAAGATGATGACCAGTGCCTGGGAAAAACAGGTCGCCGAACTTTCCAAGCAAATCAAGCAGGAACCCGATCGCGTCGGTTTCTACTCGCGACGCGCCGACGCCTACTTCTATCTCGGACAGTTCGACAAGTCGGTGGCCGACTATCAGAAGATGGTCGAATTGGACAAAAATCTCGACAAGGCACACTGGCGGCGGGGCATTGCGTGGTTCTACGCCAAGAATTTCAAACAGGCCGCCCACCAGTTCGAGATCTATGACAGCTTCGACAACGTCGACCGCGAAAACGGCATCTGGCGATTCTTCTCCCAGGCCAGGGCATACGGGCTGAAAAAAGCACGCCAGGGCCTGCTGAAATACAAGAAAGACGACCGCGAACCGTTCCCATCTGTCTACAAGCTGTTCTCCGAGACGATCAAGCCCGAGACGATCCTGGCCAACATCAAGGCGGCCAAGATCAGTGACACCGAACGGGAAAAACGGTACTTCTACGCGCATCTGTACATCGGACTGGACCACTCGATCCACAAACGCGACGCCAAGGCCGTTGAGCACCTTCGGCAGGCTGTCGCCAACAAGTGGGGTCCGCGATCCGGTTTCGGGCCACATTACATGTGGCAGGTCGGCCGGCTGCACTACGAACTGCTGACGGCAAAAAAGAAGAAATGAGGGCAGACGGAGACCTGGCTATGTCTCATCACCCGAGAGATAGCCCGCCGAACTCTGGAAGAACTTCTGTCTTCGGCGATTCACATCTTCGACCTGATCACCGGCGGTTTGCTCCAGGTCACTCAAATTCGCCGCACAATAGCGGCAACCGATGACCCTCAGGTGAAACTCGATGTATTCGCCGCGTGTCGGATCGGCGGCTCCGAGCAAGAAACTGCCCAGTTCACTGCGAGACGGACAACTCAACCGCCGACGACGCCAGATGGCACCCACCGAATGAGCCCCGGGGTCATGCTGCCGCAGTGTTGAGGCCAACCGCTGCCTGAGTTCCTCGTCGTCGCGCAACGCCTGCTCGATCTCGGCCATCCGCTCGGCCGGCAACTGCTCTTCGAGAAATGCCAGGAGTTCCTCGTTGGTTGCTGGTTTGTTCAACGGACTCACGGTTTCTCCTGCGGCATGCGGTGCAAGCTATAGTGCCCGGTGGCCGGCCACATCTCGGCTCCCGCACCAGAGATCTTACCACACGTCACCTCGTAGACACTGCCTGTCCTGAGACCATCGATGCCCAGGGTGACACTCCGGCCATCCGAAGACACGCTGGCCCGGGTGATCTTCACCCGATGCCGGCCCGAGTCGGCGGTCGTGTAGCCCCCCTTCCAGACTCGCGTGTAACCCGACACGGTGTAGGCATCCGGTTTCGAAGCGGCCTCGCGATTGACCGGTCGAGCGAACGTCACACGGAAACCACCCGGCACCGCTTTGACGTCACGCATTCCGTTCGGGCCTCCCGGGATCGGCCGCAAACGAGTAATCGTCCCGGTGTTCCGGCCACCCAGCCAGCCGCTGTCATAGATGTTGCCAATGTAGATATCTCCCCTGGGACTGACAGCGACAGAAAGCGGGCCGACAAAGTTCTTGTCCCCGACGCCCGCTCCGGGCCGGCTGAAATGAAACACCGCTCCCTGCATCTCGCCCCCGACCTCCTGCATCGTGAATCGCACGAGAAAGCGGTTGTCGTACTCACAGCCAATCCCGTGTCCGGCGACCGAGCGGTCCCCAAACGTCTTGGGCAGAAACGCCAGGCCATTGACACTCCGGGACCACGGGTGCGGCACGTGGATCGCCGGCTTCACCGGGGCCGAGTCGTGCTTCTCTTCGAATCGACTCGGGACGCCGTAATTTCGGCCAGGAACCAGGTGGTTGATCTCATTGAACGTGTTCTGAACGCCCTGGTTGTCGCTGACGAAAATCCGGCCGGCCGCATCGATGGCCAATCCGGTCGGATAACGGAACGCGTGTCCCACCGGCTCCACCAGTCCACCGGGCCTGATCCTCAGAACCTTTCCCCGCCAGCGACTGGTCTCCTTGACTCGATTCCTCTGCGAGTAATTGCTACCCAGGCCAACGAACAGGTCGCCTGCTCGATCCCGCACGATGCCACAGGTCCAGTCGTGGTAATCGTCACTGTACCCCCAGCCACTGGCCAACACCTCCCGGACATCGGCACGACCGTCGCCGTCGCTGTCCCGCAGCCGGACCACCTCCGGCTTGTGGGCCACGATCAAGTCGTCCCCATCGGCGATGATGCCGTACGGTGCGGCCAACCCTTCTTCGAAGAGGCTGAGCTTGTCCTCGAGCCCATCACCGTTTGTGTCCCGGGCCAGGTACACGTGGCCCTTGAGCGACGTGAATGCCAGCGTGCCGTCCCGGGTCCAGGTCATCGCGGTGGGCATGATCGCCTGCGGAATCGGCAGACGAATTCCTTCGTACCCCGGCACACTGGTGACCCGTTCGATCTGATGCGGTCGAGCCGGCGCACGCGTCAACGACAGCCTGTTGGGCACCACCCCGGTGGTGTACCGCAACAGGATCCCCCGGGTGTCACGAGAAACGAGCCTGGCAAACTGCTGGCCTCCCTGGCCCGGCAACGCCCCCCAGGCCTGCTTTCCAAGCGGGCGTGGCGTTTCTTCCTTGCGCGACCACGCGGTGACACTCGCACCGGCCAATCGCTCCCTGGCCGTTGGCCGCCCGATATACATCTCGAAGTCAGCCGGAAGCGTCCCCCTGGCGTCTCGCCCCGGCTTTGTGACACTGACTGCAACCTCCCGATCCCATCCACTGGTCTCCCCGGCCTGCTCTTTGACCACGGTTGGACGCAACCGTTCCGACACCTCGACCTCAACCGTCTCTTTCAACACGGCGTACCGCAAACGGTAGACAACGCGGACAGCCCCGCCCGGGGTTTGCCGGTAACTGATCAACTTCGCAGCGGTCACCGGATCTTTCACCGGACGGTGCACGGCAATCGGTTTGCCGGCCCCATCCACATGCACCAGCACCAGGTCGCTGCGACGCTCGCCACCGGTGATCACCGGCCGTCCCGCCATGTCCCAGAACCAGCTCTTGCCCTGGGTCCGCTGCTTGGCGAAATCGCCAAAAGTCCATAACGCCAGGTTGGCCCGATCCAGGTCCAGCAACAGGTTGTGAGAATTGGAGAACCCGATCGCCAGGGACCGTGCAACCGACCCACCACCCACCGACTCGGGCAGCGTGAACACATCGCGAACCACGCGAGGTGGTTCGCCATGGTTGACGACCAGGAACTGTTCAACCGCATTCGGATTGACGGGCGCCTGGAACCGCTTGTCGTTCAGGGCGTCCCACATCGCTGCCAACTGACGCTCGATGTCACCACCAAACACGAATTTCAGAGGTTTCTTGTACGAGGGCATTTCCATGCCCGGCACGATCCTGAGTGGCTCCCGGCACCATCTCAGGAAATACTCGCGACGGATTCGCTCCGCGAGCCCCTTCAAATCTGACCCACGTGTCCCCAACGCAACGTTCTTGGGAACAAAGCTGCCAAACTGATGGCAGGCGATACAGCTGAACCCCTTGAAGCTGACCAGGTCCTGGGACTCCAGGAGCGTCTGGTCGTTGCCACCACGCGGCGGCACCGATGGCGTCGCAGGTGGATCGCCAGGCACCCGGTCATGAGCGACCAGGTAATGAGTCAATGCCGCAAGTTCATCCTTGGAATGAACAAAACGTGGCATGCGGATCCTCAACCAGGGCAGGCGTATCGACTTCTGTTCGCCGGCGACAGAACGCCTCAACGCCTGGTTGACCAACTTGTCACCCACCGCTGTGAGCGAGGGAGGCACCATGGCCGGACTCTGGCCGGCCAGTTCTCCGATCGCGACCGCACCGGCCAGGGCCGTGTTCCCCTTCCCGGTCCCCCGTTCGTGGCAGGCCAGGCACCCTCGTTGTTCGAGAACCATCCGACCCTGGTCATACTCCGACAACGGCGACAACACCCGCTTGGCTCGAGATCCGTAGAACTCGCGAATGTCGGACACCTGGTTCTTGCTCAACAACCTGCCGTAGGCCGGTCGCTTCCGGATTCGATCGGGAGTCTCGGCCAGGCAACTCGCCGCCCAGTCCCCCGGCGGCTGCGACAGGTCACCGGGACGCTTCCCGGCCGGCTGTTCCGACCCCGGCTTGCCGGGCAAACGGTGACAACGCACGCACCCGGCCGATTCCGCCAGCTTCTGACCCCGAACAACCTGTTCCGGCGTCGCCTCGACCGCAGCGCCGTGCCAGGGTCCTCCCAATGCCGACAACGCCATCACCAGTTGCATCCGCTCGGTATCGTTGAACTGAAACACCGGCATCCTGTGATCGCGATTGATCCGCGCTGGTTCCTTCAACCAGGTCCAGAGCCACTCCACCGACCGTCGCCGTCCCACGCCGGTCAGTTCCGGCCCGGACTCGGCCGATCCACCGCCCACCGAATTGACCCGATGACACGCCAGGCAACCGGTCGACTTCAACAGTTCAAGGCCGGTCTCTCGTGCTTTTTTGGGATCAGGTTTCTTCAGCTTCACCGGCACCAGCAGGTCTGTCTTTTGACCGGCTGAGGTCAACCAGCCAACAATCGCCTCGGCTTCCTCCCGGCTGACCCCCATCGTGGGCATGCGGTGCGATGCGTTGGCCTTGCGTGGATCAACAATCTGGTCAACCAGTGACCGTGGCGATGTGCCAACCGAGACGGTCGAGAGATCTGGTGCAGCGGCAGACATCGGGTCGTGGGCACGAACATGACAACGATTGCAACGGTGCGCACGGGCCAGCCGCTGGCCCCGTTCAATCCGTTGCAGATCACCACGAGCAGCGGGGAGAAACAGAAGCTGAGGGGGAACTGGCTCGAGAGGAAAGTGCGTTGACGACCAGTACAACATCACCCGTCCCGTTTGACCGGTACGCGAGTAATTGACCTCCATCGGCTTTTCACCAAACGCGATTTCAAACTCACCGCCACTCACCCAGCCCGGTTTCCCTGGCTGAGCAGACTTCCCATTCAGGACCTCGCGACCGTCCACAACCACGCGAACCGCCCCACTCAAAAACGCATGCCAGCGATAGCGACCGGGCTGGCGGACCAGCAAATTGCTCTGCCAGTGTGCTCGAAACCGACCGGCCTCCAGTCGTGGATCCGGCGAGGCGGCCTTCCAGTCAAAGGCGATGTCCGGGTCGATCCGCTCGACCGTCTGGCCGCCAACGGTGTAGGCCGCCACCAGGCCGGGCTGGTACTCGTCGTCCTCCGCGGGCAACGCCTTGTCTTCAGCCAGTCCGGAACCGGCTCCAAGCAGGACTAGCCCCACCGCCACCAGCCATCGCGTTCGAGTCATTACGCCGTTTTGCATCGTGTTCCCCGGTGCAGCCAACATGCCCGGTGATTATAACCTGAGGAAGAGAAAACCGGTGTCCTATCGACGACCCCAAGCACACTGCGACCGATGACCAGCAACAATTCGCATCACCTGCTCGAATCGATCCGGATGGCGATGGAGCAATCCGAATTGCTCAACACGCTGGCCACCATCAACGAGTGGGCCGAAGAACAGGTCAGCCTGGTACTGGGTTCGGCCCCCCGGCCGCTGTCCGCGGATGAAATCGAGCAACTGGTCTCCCAGGGCAACCGCAGCGACAACTGGTCGATGGTCCAGGTCAGCCCCGACTTCACCGCCGACCACGTCTGCGGCAACCGTTTCATCGGCCGGGTGGTCCTGGGCAACTTCACGGGCTCCCAGGCCGAATTTGATGTCGGGACCGTGTTACCAACCGGCGTGTCCAACTCGACGCTCAAGGACTGCGAGATCGGGGACGAGGCGTTGATCCACCAGGTCGGGCTGATCTCCGGCACCCTGGTCGGCCCTCACGCCACGATCGTCGCCACCAGCAGCGTCACCGGAAACGATGAAACACTCTACGGGTGCGACCTGGCATTGCCCCCGGGAATTGAAACCTGTCGTCAGCGACTGGGCGTATTCGCCGAACTCACCACGTCGACACTCGTCGAGTTGCTCGAGTGGTTCGACGACGAGGATTTCCGTGTCGACTACGAGAGCCTGCTCGAACAATACGTCATCGAGGCAACCGGCCGCTGGACGATCGTTGACGAGGCCGCGGTGATTCACGATGCGGGGCGAGTCGCCGGATCGTATATCGGCCGGGCCACTGAGGTGCGAGGAGCCACGGTCATCGAGAACAGTTGTGTCATCTCCGATGAACAACAACCGACAGCAATCACCGACGGGGCTTGCCTGTATGGCTCCATCGTTCAGTGGGGCGGTCGGGTCGCGACCCACGCGGTCGTCCGCGACTCGGTGATCGGCGAACAGGCCACTGTCGAACACGGCGCATCGGTCAGCGAATCGTATGTCGGAGCCAATTCTCATGTCTCGCGAGGCGAGGTCACCGCGTCGCTGCTGGGGCCCTTTGTCTCCCTGCACCACCAGTCCTTACTGATCGCAACGACCTGGCCTGCAGGCCGCGGCAACATTGGCTCGGGAGCCCAGGTCGGATCGAACCACACCGGTCGGGCTGCCGACCAGTCCATCCGCTGCGGCGAGGGCCTGTTTTTCGGACTGGGTTGCCAGGTCAAGTTTCCCGCCGACTTCACCGCCTCGCCGCACACCGTTCTCGCAGCTGGAGTCACCACCCTGCCACAACGGCTCGAATTCCCTTTCTCGCTCATCAACACGCCAACCATGGCGATCGATGGACTCTCACCGGCATTCAACCAGTTGACTCCCGGTTGGGTGCTGCGGCAGAGCCTCTACCAGGTGTGGCGCAACGACGAGAAGCATCGACGACGCGACCGGGCCCGCCATGACGTGCTGGAGATCGATTCCCTGTCACCGGCAACGATCCAGTTGATGCGTGACGCGCTGGAACGACTCGAAGCTGCCCCGACCCAGGACATCTACACCGCCGCCGACATCGATGGACTGGGCAAGAACTTCATGACCCACTCCGACCTGGAAGAGGGTGTCGAGACCTACCGTGACCACATCAACCGGTTCGCGTTCCGTGGTGTCAAACAACGACTCGAGATCGGCGGAGTCGTCGCCTCCGCCCCCGGAGCCGTCGATTGCCTGGGCCAGGACCCCGGGGACCCCGCCTGGACACTCGCCAGCCAGATCCTCGATGGCCGCACAGACATTCCAGAAATTCTCGAAGAACTCCGGGCCACCGAACGCGCGATGGCCGAGAACATCGAGGCGTCCAAGCAACGAGACGACCAACGCACCTCGCAAATTTTCGGAGGGGCGATCCCGGCTCGCACACCGGCCGAGGATGACGCAATCGTCCGGCTGGGCTGGACCGCCTTCGAACAAATCTCGGCCGAGATAGATTCTTTGTTGGAATAAACACGCTCCAGGGGACCAGGCCATGGATTCACGCACCCCCTCGCTGACATCACCGGTCGATCGCATTCCTTCGATCAACGAACCGGACATTTCTGTGTTCGAAGTACCGCTGGTCCACGCCACGGAAGAGACACTGGCCGGCCTGGCCACGCTGGAGGATTCGTTCGCAGGGGCCGAGGTCCAGATCGAGACGTGGCCCCAGCCGGGGTGGCGGCCGGTGGTGGCGGGGACTGGCAACGAGGGTGGGGTGACCACCGGAGAATTCGAGGTGTATCGCTCTGGCCAGTTGGTACTGGGCCGCAACCACGCCGTGGATGGGTATTACGTCACCGGCTGGTTCGGCGACCCCGCAACAGCCTCCGAAGCGGCCGAACCCGAGAACTCCTCGCGCGTTCTCGTCAGTGAAGCCAACTACCACCCCGATGGGGGACAGGTCTTCTTTCCACACGACGGAAACGCCTTCGTGGCCCTGCTGGCACCGCCGGGAGACGACGTGACTCCCGCTGACTTCCGGGCCTACTATTGTGACGGTCGAGCCGGAATCAACCTGCACCCCGGCACGTGGCATCAGCCCCTGTATCCGGTGGGCGATCGAGTGGTCTTCGACGACAAGCAGGGACGGGTCCACGCCTGCATCGCCGTCGATTTCGTCAAAGAATTCCAGTGTTTCCTGTCGGTCCCGTTGTTCCCACCACCGACGGAAACCGACTAACGACGCGACGCGGTCGTCTTGTCACCGATGCAGTAAAGCACCTCCCGGCGAGTTCCGGCAGACAGGTGCCCCACGCGGGCATAAACGCGGCCGCCACAGATCGAGGGTGTGGCAAACACCTCGTTCCCCAGGGTGTTGCGCCCCACCTCCATGTACTTCGCTGGCGACGCCTTGAAGACAAACGTCGTCCCCTGTTCGTTGACCATGTAGACATTCCCTCCGGCGATCACAGGCGACGAACTGATCGGGCCCCGCAGACGTTCTCGCCACATCACCATGCCGTCAGTCGCTCGCCAGCAAAAGACGATCCCGGTGTCGGTCATCGCGTAGACGTAACCACCGTGGACGATCATCGATTGTTCGTAACATTTCTGGGTGTTCTTCCAGACAACTGTTCCGGACCCATCGGCCTTGATACAGACTGTCTCGGCCTTGGGAAATCCGCCACTGGCAAACACCAGGTCCTTGTACCACACCATCGTGCCACTGGTGGCCATCGTGGTGGCCGGGACCTCCCACAGGGCCTTTCCCGTTGCGGGGTCAAAACCGGCCACCCTGTCACACCCGGGAATCAACACCTGGTCGCGACCGGCGACGTGGGCGAGCGTGGGCGAGGAATAACTGATCCGAGCCGGCCGCGAGGTCCGCCAGGCCAGTTTGCCGGTGGCACACTCCAACGACACCATGTAGCTGCTGTCGTCGCACTCGGCCAACACGATCAGGTTTTTGCCATGGATGATCGGGGATGCCGCGTAACCGTTCTTGTACTCATCGGGACGGAATGGCCCAATTTGTTTTTGCCACAGCTGCTTGCCCATCATGTCCAGGGCCGTGACGTGGATCCCCTGGTGATGATAGGACACCGCAAACAACCGGCGACCGTCGGCAGCAACCGTCGGCGAAGCGTGAGTGTTCTTGCGATGGATCCGGGTGGGAAAACCGCCGCTGTTGATCGTGGTCCCCCATCGCTTGTCGCCGGTCTTGCGATCAAACGCGACGACCGATTGTGTCTTGGCCTGTTCGTCAGACGTCTGCAACACGACCAGCGACCCAATGACGGTCGGCGACGAGTGACCACGTCCGGGCACCGTGGCTTTCCAGACAATGTTGGTCGTGGCCGACCACTTGACCGGCGCCTCGGTTCCCCGGGCGACACCGTCACGAGCCGGCCCACGCCACCACGGCCAGTCATTGGGACCGATCCGCCCCTCCACGGGTTCGACCGCACCTGCCGTCGAACAGACAAGGACACCGAAAAAACAGGCTCGCAAAACGCTACGGACAATCAACCGCATGATCTGTTGTGCTCCCAAAACCATCGAGCTGCCACCATGGACCCCGGCATCCTACTCTCTCTCTCGATCCCCCGCGACTGACTGACACCCACGATCCAGGTTGGGTATGCTGGCCGTTTTACGTCTTTCAACATGGAGCGCCACGACGATGCATCCCTTTGTCAAGAAAATCAGCGACGGACAACTGTGCCTGGGCACCTGCATCAGTCTCTCCGACGCCCAGGCCGCCGAAGCCCTGGGTCCGGACGCCGACCTGCTGTGGATCGACACCGAACACAGTTCACTCTCCCTGGACAGCATCAAGACCATGATGATGGCTCTCAAGGGCACCGACACCGCCGCACTGGTTCGCGTGCCCTGGAACGACCCGGTGCTCGTCAAACCGGTTCTGGACCTGGGCGCCGACGGTGTGATCTTTCCGATGGTCCGCACCGCCGAGGACGTCACCCGGGCGGTATCCGCCTGCCGGTACCCTCCCCTGGGCGAACGGGGCTTCGGCCCACTGCGGCCCCTGGATTACGGCCGCAAGAATGCGATCGAATTTTGTGACGAGGCGGACGAGAACATCATGGTGGTGGTGCAGATCGAGCAGGCCGAAGCGGTCGAGAATATCGACGAGATCGTGGCGGTCGAAGGCCTGACCAGTCTGGCCTTTGGACCGATGGACCTCTCCGCCTCGCTCGGCCACCGGGGACAACCAGGACATCCGGCCGTCGAAGAGGCTGTCCGACACGTGGTCGAACGGGCCAAGGCCGCCGGAGTCGCCACCGGCGTCTCGATCGGCTCGGCTCCCGATTCCGTCGCCCAGTGGGCAGACTATGGACTCGACTGGATCTGCTACGGCGTCGACGTGACCCTGATGATCCAGTGCTTCAACAACGTGGCCGACCACGTCCGAAACCACGTGGCCTCCGCCGAGTAGTTCTTCCTCCTCGGCAACCGCCCCGTCCCCAACACCCAGCGAGATTCCTCCATGTCCACCGGTCCCTCCCCCGTGCCGGCATCCTGGGACATCCCCCAGGTCTTTCGCGATCGCCTGGGCGTTACCGTCGGACGGCAACGCGCCATGTTCCAGGAGGGGCACCTGTTGCTGGTCCTGCACAGCCCGCCTTCGGACGACCATGCCGCCCGCGGGGGACGGTTCTACTGGAGAGATCCTGGGGGAACCTGGTCGGCCGCGACAACCGGCAAACCCTGTCGGACGATCGACGCGCACCTGGCCGAATACGAGTCGCTCGTCTCGGAAATCGATGAACGGGACCCGGCCGAGGAAAACGCCGTTGAATTGCACGCTGACATCACCGCCCTGGCTCCCCTGGTTCGAGCCAGCCGCAACCTACACACGGCGTTGCAACATGCCCGCGACATGCTCCCGGAGGCCGAGGAGTTGATCGTCTATCGCGACCGTGCCTACCAGATTGAACGAATGGCCGATCTCGCTTACCAGGATGCTCAGAACACGCTGGGCTTCACCACCGCACTGCAAGCCGAAGCCCAGGCAGCCTCGGGACACCAGATGGCTCGCTCGGCACACCGCCTGAATCTGCTCGCAGCCTTCTTTTTCCCGCTGGCCACCTTCAGTGCCATCTTCGGTGTCAACCTGACACATGGATTCGAGCAGGCCATGCCGCCGTTTCCCTTCCTGGCGCTGATCGGTGTCAGCATCGCCTGTGGATTTGGACTCAAGTCGTTCATCGACCTGAAAGATCCGTCGTCTGGTTCGAAACAGGAGCAGGACCGGTGACAGCCACCGCCCGTCCCCCAGCCTGATCATCCGTGACGGCCCTCCACAACAAACGAAAGTCCACCGTGCCAATTCTCACCCGACTCCTGGTCATCTCTTCGGCCCTCGCGATCGGCCTGGCCTCCCCGGCACACACCGCGGAACCGAAATTCTCGGTTCGTGTCGTCAAGAATTCGTCCACCGGCGACTACCGCAAGTTGCGGAAGATGATCACCGGACCGGAACTCAACGAACACCCCGACTACAAGGGCTGCACCGGATTCGTGGGCTGGGAATCGGTCATTCAACTCAGAAACGGTGACCTGCTCTGTTCGTTCTCGGCCGGCTACTGGCACGTCTCGTTCCCCACGCCAATCGACCTCAAACCTCCATTGCTCCAGCAGTACATTCGTGGTGGTTTTCCGGAAAAGATCGACGCGCCAACAGGTGGCCGCGGCCTGTGGTGTCGTTCCAAGGACAACGGCCGCACCTGGTCACGCCCCGTCACGCTGGTTGACACCCCCGGTGACGACCGGCATCCGGTCATCGTTGAACTCAAGGACGGCACCCTGGTCTGTGTTTTCTTCGTCATCGACAACTGGTACGGCTACGACAAGCCGCCGGCGGGCCGAAACAAGAACAGCCGGGTCGCCTCGATCCGCTCGACAGATGGCGGCCGCAGTTGGTCACGGCCCGTCTACATGCCCTCGCCGTTCGGCTATTACGATCGCATGTGCGGCAAACCGGTCATCCTGCCCGACGGTGGCGTCCTGTTGAGCACCTATGGCAAGGACACCTGGACCGGCCCGGAACAACTGGGGGTTTATCGCAGTGATGACCGTGGAAAGAGTTGGACGTTCGTCTCCCGGCTCAAGGGCACAACCGGGGCACTCGATGAACCGGCGATCACCCGGGCCGCAAACGGGCAGACCGTGATGGTCGCCCGCCCCAACGGAGAACTCGCATTCTCCGCGGACGACGGTCGCCACTGGAGTCGGCCAATCGCCACGGGAATCAAGATGGTCGCTCCCTGCCTGCTGACCCTCGCCGACGGCACCATCGTCTGCCTGTACGGCTACGGCAGCACGGGTGGGCTGCAGGTCATCTTCAGTGACGACCACGGACACACCTGGGTGACCCCGGCCCGAGACCGCGGGTTCCCGCTCGATGGGTCCGTCTATGTCTACTGCATCGGCACCGAATTGGCCGATGGGTCGATCTACGTCGTCTACTACGACCCCAACGGCAAACAACGAAAGACGGCCATCTGGGGACTGCGATTGAGGATCCGGAAAGACCGACACGGCATCGACCTGCTGAAGATCGCCAATTGAATTCACCAACCGGGGAACCCATGTCCTCACGCCGCCCCCCACTGTTCCTGCTCCTGTTTCTGCTGGCCGTCCTGGCTCCACCAGTCCGATCCGCGCCTCCCCACATTGTGCTCATCGTCGCGGATGACCTGGGCTGGACCGACCTGGCCTGCTTCGGCAGCGGTTACTACCGAACCCCGAACCTGGACCGGCTCGCAAAATCCGGCCTGCGTTTCACCGCGACATACACCTGCGGTCCCAACTGCGCCCCGACACGGGCCTGCCTGATGAGCGGCCAGTATTCTCCTCGACATGGAATCTACACCGTCGGCAGCGGCGCCCGCGGCAAGGCTGCCCTCCGCAAACTGGTACCCGCCAACAACCAGACCGTGCTCGACACGAAGATCGTCACCCTGGCCGAAACACTACAGAATGCCGGGTACGCGACCGCCCATTTCGGCAAGTGGCACCTGGGATCACCACCGACGGCTGGCCCCAGGCAGCAGGGATTCGACATCAACTTCGGCGGCAATCGGACCGGGTCACCCCGTGGTGGTTACTTCTCGCCCTATCGCAACCCACAACTCGAAAACGGCCCCCAGGGTGAACATCTCACCGACCGGCTCAGCACCGAGGCAGCCAACGTGATCCGAGGGCACGTCCGAACACATCCCGACAAGCCCTTGTTCATCTACCTGCCCTTCTACGCCGTCCATACTCCCATCCAGGCCAAGCCGGCACTTGCCGCCGAATACGCCAAGCGGCCGACCGTCGCCGGACACAACAATCCCAAGTACGCCGCGATGGTCGAGACAATGGACAGCGGTGTCGGACGAGTGCTGTCCGCCCTGGACGAGATGAAGATCACCGAGCAGACACTGGTCATTTTCACCTCCGACAACGGGGGCCTGGGAGGTTACCGCTCGGCCAACAAACAACTTCCCAACGGCATCACCGACAACGCGCCGCTGAAGGGAGGCAAGGGCATGCTCTACGAGGGCGGCATCCGGGTGCCAATGATTGCCCGTTGGCCGGGTCACACCCGGCCCGGCTCTACCACCAAGACACCGGTGATCACCGTCGACTTCCTTCCCACGTTGGCCGAGGTCGCAGAAGCCAGACTGCCACGCAAACAAATCCGCGACGGCATCAGTTTTGCAAACCTGCTCCACGGAAAAGAACTGCCGGAACGCTCGCTGTTCTGGCACTTCCCCGGCTACCTCGAGGCCTACGGACGCAGGGGCCACTGGCGGACCACACCGGCATCCGCCATCCGTCAAGGTGACTGGAAACTGATCGAGTTCTTCGAAGACGAGCGACTGGAGTTGTATCACACCGGCCGCGACATCGGCGAAACCAGGAATCTCGCCGACGACGAACCCGAAGTCGCCAAACGTCTTCACGCCCTGATGGTCGACTGGCGGACTCGCGTCAAAGCACCGATGCCACACAGCAAGGAACGAGGTGCCCCATGACAATCGCCGATGTCGAACTGATCCCCTTTGACGTCCGCCGTCGCTACGCCACGCAAATCGCCCAGGAAGGTGGTGGTGCCCGTGAGGTGGTCGAGGCGTCGCCGTTCCTCTTCATCCGTGCCACCACCGACAGTGGACTTGTTGGCTGGGGGGAAATTTCTGACATCGAACCCGACGAGGTCCCGGACCTGGAACACTGGCGGCAACAGGTCGCGTCGTCGCTGATCGGCCGGGATCCCGTGGACATCGCACGGCACCACGACGAGTGGGCCAAATCGTTGCCCGATCCTGAGGATCCCAGGGGTTCGTCACTGAACCGCCTGACCCGGGCCGGTCTCGACATGACCTGCTACGACCTGGCGAGCCAGTCCACGAACCTCCCGGTCTGCCGTCTGCTCGGCGGACAGTGGCGAGACCGAATCCACATCTCCTGGGTCGCCTTCATTCGCGACGACCTGCAGTTGCTGCGGGACGAAATCTCCGAGAAGTGTGCCGAGGGATTCACGGCGTTCAAGCTGAAAGTCGGTGTCGACATCGACCTGGACGAACAGCGACTGGCCGTGATGCGGGAGACGGCCGGACCCGACGCGAGCATCAAGATCGATCCCAACGGGGGCTGGGACCGCGACCAGGCGGTGACCCACATTCAACGGCTGGCCCGATTTGACCTCGATGGAGTCGAAACCCCCGTGGGTGGCCGCGATCCGGCCGAGATCGCAGCCGTCCGCCGCGAGGTCGATGTGAAACTGATTGAACACGTGATGACCACCCGGGATGCACTGGAATACATCCGCCACGATTCACTCGATGTCTTCAACATCGCCACGACCGGATGTGGCGGAATCTTTCCGGCACGGCAGATCGCGACCCTCGCCGAGACCGCCGGTGTCGGATTGCTGCTGGGAAGCACCGTCGAGATGGGCCCCGGCACACTGGCCCAGATCCAACTGGCCGCCTCGATCCAGGGCCTGACACTGGCCAGCGATCTCGTGGGCCCCGGCCTGTATGCCGAGGACGTCCTGGCCCAGCCACCCGAGTATGTCGCAGGTTGCCTGGAGGTTCCGGGCGAGATCGGATTTGGGCCAGGCATCACGTTGTGACCCCGTGGGACGACCTCGTCAGTTGGGCTGTTGCTGTTCGACCAGGCCCGCCAGCGTCGTCGTGGCGACCAGGTCCCGTTGCACCTGGCGAAGTCGGTCCAGCAACTTGGATCCCGTGGCGGTCTGCCCCGAATCGACCAGGCGGAAGGCCACCTCGAGCAACTCCACGCCGGTGATGCTCTCCGGCGGCCTCGACAGGGCCACCGTGTCGGTGGGGCCATCGAGCCGGTGCAACAGGTTCTCCAACACCAGCCCCGAGAACATCCGCGAGGCGGCCTGCTCGGGCAACCCTGTCTGCTCGCACACCTGCACCAGCGTGGTCGGCTGTCCCGCGGCAAACCGCTGACCAATCACCTCCATCACGGCCACAACCGCCGCCGGATCCACCAGAGATTCGGACTTGCGTTCCCGTTCCAGTTCCTCGAGTTGCCTGCCGGGCAGAGCCTCGAGAATCGCAGCGACCTCCAGTCCGAACAGCACCGCCAGCCACATCAGGTAGACCCAGATCATAAACAGCGGAATCAGGCCCAGTGATCCGTAAAGTTGACCAACCATGAAGCCGTAATTGAGGTACACCCCCAGGCCTCGCAGGCCCAGGACCAGGAGAACCGCCGAGACCGACGCACCGGCCATTGCCGGCTTCAGTTCCGGCTGACTGCTCGGGACCAGCATGTACACCGCCAGCATCAGCAACCACGCGACAAACAAGTTCCAGGCCAGGGCGGTCGTGTAGGTCAACCACGTCCAGGCCTCGACCGCGACCATCCACGTGTCGAAGCGATTGTCGACGTAGTACCAGACAACCACTGCCAGGGGACTGACTGTGAGCACGAACCAGTACAGCGGGATGCGACGGGTCCAACGCCGCCCCACCGGAGCCCGGACGATCACGTTCATGCAATTCTCGATCGTGACCATCAGCGACAGTGCCGCATAGAGCATGATGGCGACACCGATCCAGTGGATCGCTGCCAGGTCCACCGCCGCGGCCTGGCCGAACAGGTCCCTGAGCCAGGTACTCATCGTTTGAGATTCCTGGCTGACTCCACCGGTGGGGATGACGCGGATTGTGTCGAGCCCGATCTTGGCCAACAGTTCTTCTGCCATTCCCAGGAACTGGTCGACACCGATCAGTCCCTTGACCAGTAGCGTGGCCACCACCAGCACGGGCAACAGGCTGAACAGAGTTCCGTAGGACAGTGCGGCAGCCATCTGCTGGGCACGGTCGTGCCTCAGTTGGCGGGCACCGACACGCCCCAACTCATAACCAAAACGAACAGCACGCTGCCAGCGATTGAGTTCACTGAGAGGCTGAGTTACCACCCGTCGCAACACACCCAGCAGTGCTTCCAGTCGGTCACGCAACATCTGCTCGCCCCAAAAACTGAACAGGTCTCGTTGAAGCCCGATTGTATCCAACCCCGATTCTAAGCAGCGCAGTCATCCGTGACTCACCGCCACGTTGGATTCTTGTTTTTTCCCGACAACTCACGCCATTCCATCGGCCCACAACCCGTGCAGGCCGCAAAACCCGACTTCGAATTGGCATCGAATAAACCACTCCCGATATACTGCCGCTCATGAAAAAACAATCAAACGCGGCGCACGCCGAATTGCAGGACACGCTGGCA
This sequence comes from uncultured Planctomycetaceae bacterium, assembly GCA_963933195.1. Classification (GTDB taxonomy): domain Bacteria; phylum Planctomycetota; class Planctomycetia; order Planctomycetales; family Planctomycetaceae; genus UBA8437. The sequence continues at coordinate 14,952 of CAWVUS010000017.1, read as the reverse complement.
AGACTGGAGGCGATCCGTCCGGATGCTGTTTCGATCGAGACCCTGCAACGCATGCAGGCAACGGTCCGTGACAACTACAGCGAATTGGTCACCCGTGGCCTCGAGCATGAAGCATCCGCCCAGCAGGCACTGGAAACCGCCGATCCCGAAGTCCTGCAACGGATCAAGAGGCAGGCTGCGAGGCTACGTGCGGAAATGGAGTCGCTGGAGGAATTGGACGGCAAGCTGGAAAACGCCATTCAGCCGAGGATCGTGCGAGACAACATGATCGCCAAACTCGGCTCTCGCGGAGCCCTGATTACGCTCGAGACGATCATCATGATCTTGATCGTTCTCGTCCTCGGCCTGCTGGGCTACGACAGCCTTGCCGGCCCCGATTCGGAACGGCCCGAATGGCTCTCCGGCACCAACATTTTTTTCGTTGATGCCGCCTGTTGCGCGGTCTTCATGGCCGAGTTCTTTTTCAGGCTCTCTTGCGCGGAATCCAAGAAGTTCGTCTGGGCACACCACTGGGTCGACTTCGTGACATCGATCCCGATTCCCGGCGAGGCCCAGTTGGCCCGTTTTGGGCGTCTGGCACGCCTGGCCCGGTTCGCTCGTTTTGCCCGCATCATCAAATTCTTCAGGTTCCTGCGACTGTTCTTCCTGCTCTGGCGCGGCATGGACAAGTTGCAGGACGTGATCGACGTGAAACTGATGAAACGGACACTGCGTTGGGCCATCGTGGTCACGTTGCTGGGTGCCCTGCTTGTTTACCAGATCGAGGGCACAGCGTCGGCTCCGGCTCCGGCATCGGACGCCACGATCTCCGCCGGTGACCCATCGCCGGCCCCGGACAAAGACACAAACGCCGTGTCCTCCTATCCACTGGCCCTGTGGTGGAGTTTCACCACGGTGGTCACCGGAGGGTTTGGAGACATTTACAATCCCGAGAGTGCCGGAGGACAAGTTCTCACCGCAATCCTGATCATCACCGGGATGGTGCTGGTCGGTGTTTTCACCGCGACACTCACATCGCTGTTCGTCGGCGAACAATCCGAAGAACTGGAAAAACTCCAGGAAGAATTGTCGAACCGGATCGACGAACTGTCCGAGAGACTCGAACGCCGGGAATACCCCCCTCCGACTGACGAGGCCTGACACCAAACTGATTCCGGATGACGTGGCCCGGCATGTTATGCTAGGACGATACTGGTTCTGGACGATGATTCGTCCCGACCAGGCCAACGGGAGAAGATGATGCTCAGGGTTTTGGGACGCGGTCGCACCGTTTGCGACGGATTGACTCGCCGCGAGGCCATTCGCGTCGGCGGACTGAGCTTGTTCTCGGGAGTCTCACTTCCCACGCTCCTGCACGCCGCCGGACAACAATCCAGCGACGGACGCCCCACGTTCGAGGGCCAGGCAAAGTCGGTCATCCTGATCAATCTCTTTGGCGGACCTCCACACCAGGACACCTTCGATCTCAAGCCCGAAGCCCCCGCGAACGTCCGGGGAGAATTCCAGCCGATTGCCAGCCGGGTTCCCGGCCTGCACGTCTGTGAATTGTTGCCCAGGACCGCGGCGATGATGGACCGGCTGACGCTGATTCGCACCTACTCGCACAAGTACAACAGCCACAATCCCTACAACGTCCTGACCGGCTTCGACGGCGGCAGCGACCGCGAGAATTACTTCGCCAAGAAATCGGACCACCCGAGCATGATGTCGGTCGCACGCCACTTCGGCCTTGGTCGCGATGACGTGCCCCCCTACGTGATCATGCCCGCCTCACCCGGCTTTTCGCAGGGACTGAGACGAGCCGGTCCCTACGGAGGATATCTCGGCACCAGTTATGACCCATTGATCACCGTCTGGGACAGGAAATTTGATGGCAAGGGTGAGTTCTACAAGCCGGTGCCGGCCCTGGGTGAACCCCTGCTGCCCTCGCTGGATGAATTGCCGGCGGTGACCGCCAATCGACTCCAGAAACGAAAGTCACTGCTGGCCCAGTTCGACGAGAAACTCAGCCGTATCGACCGTAGCCGTGCCGCCGAGAGTCTCTCGGAATTCCAGCAACAGGTTTTTCGACTGCTCACCTCGCCCCGCACACGCGCCGCGTTCGATCTCTCCAGGGAATCCGCCGAGACACGGACCCGGTACGGCAACACGGTCTGGGCCAACAGTTGCCTGGTCGCTCGCCGGCTGGTCGAGGCCGGTTCGACATTCGTGAGCGTGAACTGGGAAGAAGCCGACAGCGGCAACCACTGGGACCTGCACGCCAACAACTTCAACATGTGTCGCCACCACCTGCCAATCCTCGACCAGATGTTCACCACGCTGGTCGACGACCTCGACCAACGCGGGTTGCTCAAAACGACCCTGGTGGTGCTGATGGGCGAGATGGGCCGCACGCCGAGGATCAACGGCAAGGCCGGTCGTGACCATTGGCCACAGTGCGGCTTCGTCGTCCTGGCCGGCGGTGGCACCAGGCCGGGAGTGGTACTCGGCAAAACCGACAAGCAGGCCGCTTACCCGGTCGATCGTCCCGTTTCGGCCGGAGACATGGCCGCAACCATCTACCAGCAACTGGGTGTTGACCCGACGCTGACGGTCGACGACCTACAGGGCCGCCCGATCCACATCGCGCACGGTGGCGAGCCAGCCTGGGAAGTGATTGCCTAGCAATTGCCGTCGCGCTTGAGTGTGCGGCTTCTCGGGCGTACAAAGCAGGCCTGTGTTTCTCTCCAACCAGGCCTTCCGGGAGCCACATCGTGGACCTCGACCGTGACAAGCTGCTCTGGATGTACCAGCGGATGCGACAGATCCGCGAGTTCGAAAACCAGTTGCACGCCGATTTTGCCGCCGGACTGATCCCCGGCTTCGTGCATCTCTACGCCGGCGAGGAGGCGATCGCCGTTGGCGTGTGTGCCCACCTGGACGACGACGACTTCATCACCAGCACTCATCGCGGCCACGGCCATTGCATTGCCAAGGGAGTGGAGATCAACCCGATGATGGCCGAGATCCGCGGTAAGGCTGCCGGTTGCTGCAAGGGCAAGGGCGGTTCGATGCACATCGCCGACGTCGATCGCGGAATGCTGGGCGCCAATGGCATCGTCGGGGGCGGACCGCCCCTGGCATGTGGAGCGGCGCTTTCTGGACGCATTCGCGGCTCACGGCAGGCCACCGCCTGCTTCTTCGGTGACGGAGGATCCAACCAGGGCACCACCGCCGAATCGCTGAACCTGGCGGCCGTCTGGAAACTGCCGGTCGTCTTCATCTGCGAGAACAACCGCTACGCCGAAACCACCTCGACCGATTATTCGATCGGCGGCCCCGATATCGCTGGCCGTGGCACCGCCTTTGGGATGCCCGGCATCGTCGTCGATGGCCAGGACGTGTTCGCCGTCTACGAGGCGGCAGGTGAGGCCTTCCGCCGGGCACGCGATGGCGAGGGACCCACGCTGCTGGAATGCCAGACCTACCGCTACTACGGACACTTCGAGGGGGACGAGATCAAGTACCGCACCCGCGACGAAGAGGCTCACTACCGCTCGCAGGACTGCCTGGAACGGTTCCGGGCGGTCGTCCTCGAAGGCGGACTGCTCGAATCCGAGGAACTCGACGCCATCGATCGCGAGGCCGAAACGGCCATCGTCGATGCGGTGGCGTTTGCCGAATCGAGTCCATTGCCCGACCCGGCTGAATGCCTCGAAGACGTCTACGTCACCTACTAGCAATTCCCACACCCTGCACAATCAACCGGGATATCTACCGTGGCCGAACGTGAACTGACCTACCGCCAGGCGATCAACGAGGCGTTGCGTCTGGAGATGAGACGTGACGAGTCGATATTCGTGATGGGCGAGGACATCGCCGGCGCCCCTGGCCGAGACGACCCAGAAATGGTCGACGCCTGGGGCGGGGTGTTGAAAGTCACCGAGGGACTGATCAACGAGTTCGGCCCCGAGAGGGTCCGGGACACACCGATCACCGAGAGTGCTTTCATCGGGGCCGGTGTCGGAGCGGCGGCAACCGGAATGCGACCGGTTGTCGAATTGATGTTCATCGGGTTCATGGGCGTCACGCTCGACCAGATCATCAACCAGGCCGCCAAGATGCGGTACATGTTCGGTGGCAAGGCAAAAATCCCCCTGGTCATCCGGACCACCATCGGCGCCGGCTTCCGGGCCGCCGCGCAACACTCCGACGCCACCTACTCGACGTTTGTGCACTTCCCCGGCCTCAAGGTCGTCGCCCCCGCCACCCCCTACGACGCCAAGGGCCTGTTGATCTCGGCGATCCGCGACGACGACCCGGTGATCTTCTGCGAGAACAAAGTGCTCTACGACACCACCGGTCCGGTTCCCGAGGAAGATTACACCGTGCCATTGGGACCGGCCGGACACCCTCGCGAGGGAGCCGATGTGACCATCGTGGCCATCAGCCGCATGGTCTCGATCAGCCTCGAGGCGGCCGACCGCCTGGCGGCCGAGGGCATCGAGGCCGACGTCGTTGATCTTCGCTGCCTCTCCCCGTGGGATGAACAGGCCATCATCGAATCGATCGAAAAGACCGGCCGCCTGGTGGTCGTCGACGAGGACAATCCCCGCTGCGGGATGGCCAGTGATGTCGCCGCACTGGCCGCCAGCCGCGCCCTGGGATACCTGGACGCCCCGGTCCAGATGGTCACCGCGCCCCACACCCCCGTCCCCTTCAGCCCACCGCTGGAGGACTTCTATGTGCCCAAGGCCGACGCGGTCGTCGAAGCGGTCCGGGCCACCATGTGACCACCACCGCGCCCCCCCGGCCGCAGTGTCCGCACGTCCCCGAGCCAACGGGCCCGATTCCATGCCGCTGATCGGCATCATCCCCAATCCCTCCTCGGGCAAGGACATCCGTCGCCTGGTTGTCGATGCCGATGGAATCGATAACCAGCACAAGGCAAGAATCGTTCGTCGCGTGTTACGGGGAATCGCAGCCACCACCGAGGCCGGTGCCACATCGATCGCGATGATGCCCGAGATGGGCGACATCGGCCGTCGTGCCCTGGACGGTTTGGAACTTCCCTGTCCTGTCGAGATCCTCGACACACCCTGCCATGGTCTGCCGACTGATTCCCTGGCGGCCGCACAGGAACTGGCCGACCGGAATGCCGCGGCCATCGTCGTCCTCGGTGGTGATGGCACGCACCGCATGGTGGCCAAGGGCTGCCGCGATGTGCCGCTGGTCCCGATTTCCACCGGCACCAACAACGTCTGGCCACGACGAAACGAAGGAACACTCGCCGGAATCGCGGCCGCACTGGTGGCCAATCGGCGGGTGCCAATCGAGAATTCATGCCGAACAACACCCCGCCTGGATGTCTTCCGTGACGGTCAGCCCACCGACATGGCACTGGTCGATGTCGCCGTCTGTGACATTCCTGTGCCCGGTGCCCGGGCGATTTGGGACATCAAGCGGATCCATCAACTGGTGCTCTCGATGGCCCACCCCGGTGTCCTGGGACTCTCGGCGATCGGCGGCAGCCTGCCTCCGCCCTCCTCGGGAGAACGTTCCGGGCTGGCACTGGAAATCGGGCCGGGTGGCCAGGAGGTCCTGGCACCGATCGCCCCAGGCCTGGTCGTACCAGTACCTGTTCGCAACGTGCAGTGGTTGGCCCCCGGGGATTCAATTCCTGTCACCTTTCGCCCGGGGACACTGGCGCTGGATGGTGAACGCGAAACCACCGTTGGTCACGACGATGAATTCGCAATCCAACTCAACGCCCACGGACCGACCATGGTCGACGTCGACACCACTCTCGAACTTGCCGCAGATTCTGGGTACTTCATAATGCCTGAACGGCCCACCGCCTGACGCTTCTACAAGGACCCCAAACCATGGCCACGCTGATTCCTATGCCCAAGTGGGGCATGACAATGCAGGAAGGGACAATCGGGACCTGGTTGAAGACCGAGGGGGACCAGGTCGAAGCGGGCGAGGACATCGTCGAGATCGAGTCAGACAAGGCGATCCAACTGGTCGAGTCCCCCGCCTCGGGAATTCTCGCCCGGATCCTGGTCGCCGCCGGTGAAACAGTTCCCATCACCACACCCATCGCCGTGATCGCCGACGAGGGCGAGGAAGTGTCCGAGGAATTGATCGCGTCAGCCACCGTGGCCGTAGCCGACGACACTCCCGTCACCCCACCCCCACAATCCGCCCCAACCGCGGCCCCATCCCCCCCTCGCAAACGCGGGGGGCGTGTCCCAGCATCCCCAGCCGCCAAGCGACTGGCCCGCGAACACGACATCGATCTGGGAACGATCTCGGCCTCGGGCCCCGACGGACTGATCGTCGTCGAAGACGTACAAGTGGCGATCCAGGACGCGGCCACCCCGGCCGGCCCGGTCTCGACGATCGCGTTCTACTGCCGCGGCACCCGGCTCGAGGGACGGCTCTACCTGCCCGACACTCTTTTCCAGCCAGATGCTCCGACAACCGTCGACGCCCCCGGCCTGCCCGGCGTGATTCTCTGCCTGGGTTACACCTACACCCAGGACCTGCTGGTCCCCGAGATGGCCAGGCAACTGGCACAGGCCGGCCGGGCCTGCCTGGTCTTTGATTACCGTGGTTTCGGTCGCAGCGGTGACGCGACATCCGCGGTCAGGCCCTGGGACCAGGTCGAGGACATCCGGGCTGCAGTTTCCTTCCTGGCCGAAAGGCCCGAGGTCGACTCGTCCAGGATCACGCTGCTGGGCATCAGCTTGGGCGGATCACATGCGGTAGCCACCGCAGCACTCGACCCCCGCATCACGGCTATCGCAACCATCTCGGCGGCAGCAGACTTCAGGCGAGTTCTCGAGGCCTCGAGGAACGACGACTCCTGGAGCGAATTCCTCGAACGGGTCCATGCCGACCGGGCAACCAGGGCGCGAGGAGGCGAAGGAGAGATTGTCGACGCCTGGGACATCATCCAGCCCGACAAGGATTCCCGGGCCTTTCTTGACGCGTTGTACGGCGAGTTCCCTCACCTGGCCTGCCAACTCTCCCTGGAAACCGCCGACGCCCTGATGGGCTACGCTCCCGAATTGACTGCCGGTGAAACAGGCGACCGGCCCGTGCTGCTGATTCATGGAGAAAACGATGAACTGGTCCCGCCCTCCGAATCGGAATCGCTGGCGACGGCCATCGGCAATTCAGCCCGGCTGATTACCGTACCCGACATGGCCCATTTCGACTGGGCACGTCCCGGCGACTCGAGATACGAAAAGGTGCTCGAGACGATCGACGCGTGGCTTGCCGAGTTGGACCACTAGTCTGCCGAAACGGAACGAGCGGCGTGGATCGACCGGATCAACACGCCACCAGCCGCCACACCGCCGTCGTCACGCGACTTTGAATCCAAACGACGACTCTGTTCTTATTGACCGACCAGTCCTGCAACCACGAGTCCCACACCGAGGAGTGTTCCGTGCAGATGAGACCCAACCGAACAAAACACAAACTGGCCGCCGGTGAGACGGTGTGCTGTGTCTCGGGCCTGACCGACCCTGAAGACATCGATCGCTTTGGCCCCGCCGGCTTCGACGCGGTGTGGCTCGAGGGAGAGCACGGGCCGGTCGACTTCCGCGACATCGGCGACCTGACCCGCGCCTGCGACCTGTGGGGCATGACCTCGATCATGCGCATCAACCAGAACGAGCAGGCGATCGTCTACCGGGCACTGGACCGTGGCGTGCAGGGCATCGTCGTTCCGCATGTCAACACGAAAGCCGAGGCCGAAAACGTCGTCGCCGGTGGTAAGTTTTCGCCCGTCGGCCAGCGTGGACTGTTCACCAGTCGCCAGGGCTATGGAGTCGAGAACTATTTCGACAACGCCAACGACCAGACAATGTTCATCGTGTTGATCGAGGACATTATCGCGGTCAACAACCTCGACGAGATCCTCGAGGTCGACAACATCGACGTGTTCTTTGTCGCCCCCAGTGACCTGGCCGCCTCGATGAACCTGATCGGACAACTCGACCACCCCGACGTGGTCGCGACCCGTGAGGCAGCGATCAAGAAAATTGTCGAGAGCGGCCGGGTGGCCGGAACGCTGACCAGTAACGACAACGTCGCCCACTTCACCGACATGGGAGTCCGGTTCGTCATGACGTCGGTTGGCCCCTGGATTGACACGGGAGCCGCCAACTTCAAGTCAGCAGGCGGAATTGCCTGACGACGATCATCCGCGACTCACACCGACCTTTCCCGCTTATGGATTTCACATGTACGCCATCTTCGTGACACTCAACGTCCAACTCGACAAGATCGAAGAATTCGAAGAGGTCAGCCTCGGCGACGCCCAGGGTTCGACTCGCGACGAACCCGAATGTTTTCGATTCGACATCCTCAAGGACCCCGCCATTCCCGGGCGGTACTACCTCTACGAGGTCTATCTCAATGCCGAGTCGCTCGACAAGCACCGCGAGACTCCACACTTCCAGAAGTGGTGGTCGACGGTCGAGGACTGGTTCACCGAGGACCTGGCCAAGATCGACATGGAAACCGTGTTTCCCTCCAACGAGGGCTGGGAAGCCCAGAAGCCTCATCTGCTGAACTGGTAACCTCCCTCGACTGGCTCTGCCATGAAGATCACCCAACTCGAGTGCCTGCACGCCGACGCCGGATTCCGCAATTTCGACTTCCTGAAGATCAGCACCGACGAGGGACTGGTCGGCTGGAGCGAGTACAACGAATCGTTCGGCGGGCTGGGCGTCACGGGGGTGATCAACAACCTGGCCGGTGTGTTGATCGGTGAGGACCCACGGCCGATCGAAAAGCACGTGGCCCGGATGTACGCCATCCGGCGACAGGCCAGCGGCGGAATCGCCCAGCAGGCCATCGGCGCCATCGAGAACGCCCTGCTGGACCTCAAGGCCAAGGGCCTGGGTGTTCCGGTCTACGAGATGCTCGGCGGTCCGGTCCGTGACCGCATCCGGCTCTACTGGTCGCACTGTGGCACGTACCGGCTGAGTTTTGCCCAGGAGATGCAGATCGAGCCACTCACCTCCCTGGACGACGTCGTCGAACAGGGGCGGCAGGCCGCCGCCAGTGGATACACGGCACTGAAAACGAACGTCTTCCGATTCGACGACGGCCAGGCGTGGCTACACAGCCCGGGTTTCTGGCGAGGCGAGGGTTATCCCGAATTGAATGCCGACCGGAACGTGATCCACGGGATGTGTGAGCAGTTGGAAGCATTCCGTGAAGGAGCCGGGCCGGACATCGACATCCTGGTCGACCTGAATTTCAATTTCAAAACCGAGGGTTTCCTGAAGATGGCCCGCGCGATGGAGCCGTACGACCTGTTCTGGGTCGAGATCGACTCCTGTAGCCCCGAGGCGTTGGCCCACATCCGACGTGGCACGACAATCCCAATTGCCTCGGGCGAATGCCTGTTCCGACGTCGCGGCTACAAGCCCTACCTCGATGTCGATTCGATGGACGTGGCCATCGTCGACAATCCGTGGAATGGTGTGGGCGAGGGACTGAAGATTGCGGCGATGGCCGACACGTATGAAGTCAACGTGGCCCCGCACAACTTCTATGGGCACCTCGCCACCATGATGAACGCCCATTTTTGTGCCGTCGCACCGAATTTCCGCATCATGGAAATCGACTGCGACTTTGTCCCCTGGCACGACGACTTCTTCACCGTCACACCCCAGATCGAGGATGGACACCTGCTGCTGCCCACCGGGCCCGGCTGGGGAACCGAGATCAACGAGGACGCCGTACGAGAACATCCCCCCAGGGGATGAGCCATACCACCTGGACGTCACTTCCCGTCCTTGGCCTCGTCCTTCTTTTTGGCCGGCGGCTCGTAAGCCTTCGATTCGTCGTCCAGGGGCATGATCCAGACGTTGCGGAAACGGACCTTGTGGCCATGATCCTGTAGAAACAACGGACCTGTCATCGTCTTCTTTTGCTTCTCGAAGATCGCCTTCAGGTAAGGCGTTGTCTCGTGGCGGTAGGGATGATACACGCTACGCGGCTCGCCAAACCGGGTGTTCCTCTGGACCAACTGCCCGTTCAACCACGCGGTGATCGTCCCCTTTTTGACGATCTTCATTTTGCCGTCCCGCCGTGGAGCCTCGTAGAGGATGTCATAGACCTGCCATTCTCCCGGCTTGCGGGCTGCGTTGACCAGTGGTTTGGCAAAACCATAAAGAGCCCCCATGTCCTTTTGCGTAACATCCTTCTTGCCATGTGACCGAATGATCTGCAGTTCGTAATTGCCGTGGATGTAGACCCCGCTGTTCCCGCTGCCCTCGGCTGGCAATAGGAATTCGACATGGATCACCGCGTCTCGGAAGTGGACCGACGAGACGATGTGGTTGGAGTTGTTCCCCCCCTTGGTCGACACCAGGCCCGCCTCCTGGACCGGCCAGTTGATTTTCTGTCCCGTCTTGGAGAGGAACTTCGTGGAATCGGTGCCATCGAACAGCACCGTCGCGCCGGCAGGCACGGGAGCGGGCAACTTGTCCTGCCTGGGTTCGAAGGGTGCCCCGGGTGCAAGCACCTGCCGACGCCGGGCATCGACCAGCCGTAGTGTTGATGCCACCTGGATTCGCTTGGCCAGGTCAAAGGCCGGTTTCGCCTCCCTGGCCCGTGCATGACGCCGCTTGGCCGCTTCGGCCGCCTTTTTGGCAGCGTCGGATTTGGCCTTGGTTTCGGCGGCCCGCTTTGTGGCCGCTGCGTGCTTTTCCCTGGCGGCCTTCAATTTTGCCGCCGCCGCCTCGGCCGCTTTCTTGGCCACGACCTGCGCCTTGTTGGCCGCGTCGGATGCCTTCTTGGCCGTCGCTGCGGCCGAATTTTTCGTGTCCTCGGTCTTCTTCAATTCCCCCACCTTGGGCGTCAATTCGTCATGCTCTTTTGCAGCAGCCGCAAGTACCGTTTCGGATTCGGCGAGCAGTTTCTTGGCAACCTTGACCAGGGCCTCGATACTGCGCCGCGTGGCCGGTCGGTCCGGCACTACGGTCAACTCGGCATTAGACGATTTCAACCGCGCCACTCCATCGACACTGGTCCGGGTCTGGTCCACGAACAGTCGACGCAGCGTCTTGATTGTCTCCAGGTGCCGCAGCCCGTTGTCGGTAATTGCGGTCCCGAAAAGGTTGAGCGTTCGCAGGGACGACAACACGGCAAGGGTCTTCAACCCCGCATCACTGATGGCGGTTTCAGAGAGGTCGAGTTCTTCAATTGTCGAGACGGCCGCCAGGTGCTTCAGCCCCGCATCGGTGACCGCCACCCGTTTGAGTTGAACCGCCACGACATCCTTCAGGGCCGGAATGTACTGGAGGTGTTCATCGGAGAATCCCTCGACCACAAAACGCAGATCCACGACCAGGACCTTCCGCTTGGCCGAAAGATACCGAACACGTCCTCCGAGTTCCGAGATCCGTGCCACCGCCTCTTCGGACGTCTTGACGGCCTGGTAAGCCGGGACCCGGGAGACCGTCGGTTTTGCCGCATCATCGGCCCGTACCGCAGACGGCAGTCCATCACCGGCCCACCACATCACGACCGCAACAGCCAGTACTCGTTGCACGCGCATCATCAACCTCTTCGAATGATCGTCCACGGATGTTTCGGAACCAAACGGCTGGAATTCAACCCAGCATCTCGGTAATCGGCTTGGCCACCTTGTCGACCATGGGCATCGGTCGGTTCCCCGGAGCCATGAATTCCTTGTGGATGTCCATGCCCAGCGCCAGGCAAAGCGTGGCGAGGAAATCGGGTGACGTCACCGGTCGTTCAGCAACCTCGGACCCCGGATTCTTCCCGTCGCTGGTCTTTCCGATCACCTGGCCGGTCTTCAGTCCACCGCCGGCCCACATCGTGCTCCAGGCTTTGCTGAAGTGACCGTTGCCGTCACCCGGGGTTCGTCCGAATTCCCCCATCCAGATCACCAGCGTGTCGTCGAGCATGCCCCGGACTTTCAGGTCCGAGATCAACGTTGCCATACCGGCATCCATCCACGGTGACCGGTAAGCGATCGGTTTGGCGGCGCCCTTGTGGTCGTCCCAACCACGGTGAACCACCTCGACAAACGACACACCCGCCTCGACCAGTCGTCGGGCCAGCAAACAACTGCGACCAAACTTGTGCTTCCCGTAGGCCTGACGCAGGCTCTCGGGTTCTTCGTCCACGTCAAAAGCCCGGGAACGCCGCGACTGCATCAGTTGGACGGCCCGGTTGAATGCCGCCTGCTTGGCACTGACAACCGGGGTCGCAAACTGTTTGGCAAAGCGGTTTTCACTTCGAGCCAACAATTTCAGCCTCGCCTCCACATCGGTGCCCGTGGGAGACAGGTTCTCCAACCCCTCGTTGGGATCGTTGACCAGCAACGGAGAGTGACTGGGTCCCAGGTACCCCGGGACATTGCGATACAACCGACCACCATCATTGCGATCGAATCCGGCATCGATCGTCACGAATGGCGGCATCTCATCTCCCGCATGGCTCACCTGGGACGAGGCGATACAACCCACCGAAGGGTGCTCAAAGGCCGTCGTCCGCTTGTAGCCGGTGTGCAGGAAGTACTTGGCGTCATAATGCCCATTGATCTCGGTCGTCATCGACCGCACCAGGACCAGGTCATCCATCAGGGCAGCCAGTTGAGGCAGGTGCTCAACGATATGGATTCCCGGCACCGCGGTTGGCTTCGGAGCAAATTCGCCCTTGGGTTTCGGATCAAAGGTGTGCTGCTGGCTGGGGCCGCCATCCATCCACAACAGGATGCACGACTTCTTACGGGGCTGGCCGATGGCCGTTCCGGCCAGCGACTCGAACCACGGTACCGTGACGCCCGACACCAGGCCGGCGGCCGAGAGTTTCAGCAGGTCACGGCGTTTCAACTTCGTTTCACGTCGAGCCATGTCGCGTTTTCTCCATTTGCAGCACCGGTTCCGTCCGGAGGGTAGCCTATCGTGTTGTGCGGTGAATCACCGGACCAGCAAGAACTCGCTCCTGTTGATCAGCATCCAAAGAACCCCGTCGTAGGCCGTGTTGGCGTCCTTGGCCGTTTCGACAAATTCCCGGGCTTCGGAAGCCTCTTCGGGAATCGGACGACGCGACAAAGTGCTCAGGTAAAGCCACTCGACGACCCGGTCGACTCCGGCATCCGGATTCTTCTTCAGGAACGCGTCCAGGGCCTTGCTCCGAGCCTGCAGCCTGGGGTGATTGATCATTGTCAGCATCTGGGCCACGCCATGGGTGAAATCGGTGGCGTCCTCTTCGTTGATCCCAAACCGCCTCTGGAACTCCAGCCAGGCGTCACCCACCGGAGCAGCCATTCCGACCGTGGAGTCGGTGACCCCGGTTCTCAGGTCCAGTTTCTCGTCCCCGTAGGCCCGCTTGAGTGAATCGAACAGAACGTCGGCAGTCATCAGTCGCATCGGCATCCGGCCAAAGGCCGTTGTCAGTGCCGAGCGGTTCCGGTCATCGGCACCAGGAGCGAACCGGGTGGTCCGCTGGTAGGCCTGCGAATTGCACAGACAGCGGAACAGGTGCTTGACGTCAAAGTCGGCCGCGACAAACTCGTCGGACAACATCTTGATCAGTCCCGGATGAGAGGGCGGGTTCAGATCCCGAAAATCATCGATCGGATTCACGATGCCCCGTGAGAAGAGATAGAACCACGTGCGATTGACCAGCGACCGGGCAAAAAACGCGTTGTCCTTGGCCGTGAGCCATTCGGCAAACGGCGGACGAAGATCGTCGGTCCCCTTAACTTCGTACTCCGGCCCCCTCAAAAATGCCGCCTTGACCGTCTGGCCGGAGTTCTTGAATGCCGAACCGGGAATCGAGATTTCTCCGGGCTTCTTACTCGCTCCCTTGCCCGTCTCGATCTTGGTGAAATCACCCTGGGACCGGCCAAAGAATGCCGCCAGGCCCCAGTGCTCACGCTGCGACCAGTCCCGGTAGGGATCATCGTGGCACCTGGCACATTGCAGTTGGACACCCATGAACAGCGAGGCCACGGCGCGGGATGTCCCGTCGGCGGAGGTCCCGCCGCCCTGTCCAACCAGGGCATAGAAGATCACCTGCGGGTTCTTCCCAATCTCACCTTTGACGGTCAGGATCTCGCGAGTGATCTGAGCCCACGACTTGCCCTCGGTCAGTTTTTTTCCGATCCAGTCCCCGAATGCTCGCGCCTGGCCATAGGGTTGCGTACCGGCATTGCCGTTGGACGGCAACTCGGGCGGACAAACCCAGTCTCGCCAGGTCCGACCGAATTGCTTGCCGAATTCCGGCCTGGCCAGCAGGGCATCGATCAACTTGGCCCGGCGATCCGGATCCTTGTTGTCCAGGAAGGTCGCCGCCTCCTCGGCGGTGGGAACCCGGCCAGAGAGGTCGAGCGTCACTCGCCTGAGAAAAGCCGCGTCGTCACTGAGACCAACGGGCTTCAAGCCAGCCTGGTCCAGGAACCGGCCGATGTGCGAGTCAATTGCCTTGGCCACCTGCCCGGGCTCATGTCGCTTGGCTGCCGACAGCAACGTCTCAACATCCTTCTGCCGCTCCGACACGGTCGGCATCCCGGCATTGATCCACGCCTTGATCTTGGCCTTGTCAGCCGCCGAAAGTTTTTCGCGGTCATCGCCCGACGGCATGTTGTCGCTGGCGATCTGTTTCCACAATTCACTGCGATCGGCATTCCCCTTCTCGATTGCCGGCCCCGATTCGCCTCCCTTGAGCATCGCGGGCATCGTCCGAAGGTCCAGACCGCCCTCTTTCTTCAAGCCGCCATGACAGCCCAGGCAGTTCTTCGTCAGGATCGGCAACACGTCTCGTTCGAGCAGTGATTCCTCGGCTGCCACCACCGACGATGTCGCAGCGGTCAGCAGGCCAACCGCCAACACGCCAGCACCCGCGATCGATCGAACAACGACCATCACTCCCTCGCCTCCCCAACAATTCCGTTTCAAACCAGCGTGC
>CAWVUS010000016.1:0-39766 GCA_963933195.1 uncultured Planctomycetaceae bacterium | reverse complement strand
TCAACCGTTTCAACCTGCACAGAAGTCAATATTTCCCCGAATGACCCCGGTTGCCCATTCTCTCCATTATGGAATTGGACCCGGGTCGCCCGGTGTTTCTACGATGAACTGGAGGCGGCGCCACAACGAGAACCATGGCATCGCCTCCGGTTTCGTCCCGCGGTCGGAGACTGCGGTCTGGCGGCCACGGATCGGTCCCTGTGTCCTATCTCACAACCCGAATGCGCCGAACCTCGATCCTGCAGGCCATTGGCCCCCTGTTGATTATCGCCGCGGGTGTCACTGCATTCGTCTGGCTGAAGTCACTCCGCGCACCACCGGAAACCAAGCCGCCGATTTCCAAGCCGCCGCCGGTCCGCACGCTGGTGCTGGTGGCCCCCCGCCAGCAGTTCAACATCCGCGTTGACGGACAGGTTGTACCCCGCCGGGAGGTGACTCTTTCTGCCGAGATCGCTGGTCGCGTCGTGGCCCGGCCCGACAACGTGAGAGGCGGACGACATGTCGCCCAGGGCACTCCACTTCTGCAACTCGATCCGGGTGATTACGAGTTGCAACTCCGGACAATCGACCTCCAGGTCACCGGAATCGATCTCGACCTAGAACGACTCGCCACCGAAACCGCCGGGATCGAAGCGCTGGTCAACATCGGCCGAAAAGACCTGGAATTGGCCACCAACGAACTGGAGAGAATCGAGTCCCTGCTCGAAAAGAAAACGGCCACCCCGGCCGACCGGGATCGTGTGAAACGCAGCCAGTTGTCTGCACGCAACGAACTGAAAACACTCGAGAACCAGCAGGCTCTGCTGCCGGTCCGTCGCCGACAACTTCTCTCACAACGCCAGGGCCTGCTCGCTCAACAGGAGCAGGCTCAGAGAAACCTTCGACGGACCCGGATCACCGCTCCGTTCGACGGAATTCTGATTCATGCTCGAGTCGAGGTCGGCGACTTCGTCCGAACTGGTGACATCCTGATGACGATTGAAGAGGCCGACGTTGTCGAAGTCGCGTGCCGGTTACGACCAGATGACCTGCACTGGCTGAGAGACTCGTTGACTTCCAGTGACTCACCCCGTGACACGGGGACTCCCTTTGAAGTCCCCGCGACTCCCGCCACGGTGACCTACCGGGATGGCCACCAGGTCCACGAATGGACTGGACACCTGGCACGGTTCGACGGCCGGGGAATCGATCCTCACACCAGGACGATTCCCTGTCGGGTCGTTGTCAATCGGACCCACGTCCCCGGGGCCAGCAATGCCGCGATCGCACTGATGCGGGGAACTTATGTGAGCGTCACGCTGCCGGTCTCGCCGAAGACCGCATTGATCGAGATCCCCAACGCGGCGGTCCGGCCAAACCGGCAGGTCTGGTCGGTGTCCGACAATCGCCTGGTGATCCACGAAGTCGAAATCGCGCGTGTGCTCCCCGAATCGGTCCTGGTCCGCAGCGACCGCGTGTCGTTGATGCCCGGCGACCACGTCGTCGTCTCGCCGTTGAAGATTGCCTACGACGGCATGCCAGTCCGTCCTCGTCCGGCCGAACTCCCCGACAACGCGGCCACACAACAGGACCGGTCACCATGAGGTCGCTGGTCACCTGGGCGGTTCGGAACACGCCGTCGATGAATGCGGTGATGGTTGCCGCCCTGGCCGTCGGAATCGCCGCGACGACGATGCTTCGTCGCGAGCGTTTCCCGGAGCACCGCCCCGACGAGATCGAGGTGCGAGTGGTCTACCCGGGTGCCAGTCCAACCGAGACCGAGAGTGGCATCTGCCTGAAGGTCGAGGAAGCCATCCGATCGGTCGTCGGCGTCGCCAAGCTGACCTCCCGTGCCACCGAGGGGCGTGGTACCACCACCGCCGAACTCGACTCCGACGTCAGTCAACCGCAACGAATTGTCAACGAGATCCGGGCGGCGATCGACGGAATCCCCAGCTTTCCCAGGGAGGCCGAAAGGCCCGAGGTCCGGTTGAAGACCCGTTTTCAATCGGTCATCTCCGTCGGCATCCTCGCTCCCCCGACACTTGATCCTGTCAACGATCCCGTCGCCCAGCGCCAGTTCCGTGAACTGGCCGAAACAATTCACGACGAACTGCTGCAATTGTCCGAGGTCTCTCACGTGGAACTCTGGCAAGCCAAGCCCTACCAGATTGATGTCGAGGTCTCCGAGGAGACTCTTCGAGAATTCGACCTGACCCACGAGGACGTCGCCCTCGCACTCCGACGGGGCAACCTGGAATTGCCCGGCGGACAGATCAAGACCTCACAGACAGAGATCCTGATCCGGACCGCGGACAAGCGGATGACAGGAGAACGAATTGCCGAGATTCCTCTCCGAACCGATCCCGGCGGGACGGTCGTGACCATCGGCGACATCGCCACCGTCCGCGACGGCTTCGCCGACATCGACACCGTCGCCATGCTCGACGATCGCCCGGCAATGTCGATCAAGATCCGCATGACTGCCGACGAGGACATGCTGACCATACGGGACCAGATCGTCGACTATGTCGCCAGGCGTCCCATGCCACCCGGATACCATCTGAAAACATGGGATGATTACAGCAAGCAGGCTCGCGAGAGACTCGACCTGCTGTCCCGAAACGGGTTCTTCGGCCTGTTGCTGGTCTTCGCAGTACTGAGCCTGTTTCTGGATCTGAGGCTGGCCTTCTGGGTCGCCCTGGGCATTCCCGTCTCGGTATTCAGCACCTGCGCCGTGATGCTGGCCGCGGGCGAAACCCTAAACATTTATTCGATGTTCGCATTCGTGATGGCTCTGGGCATCGTTGTCGACGACGCCATCGTGATTGCCGAGAACGTCTATGCCCACCGGTTGCGTGGCCGCACACCGCTCGAAGCAGCGATCGACGGCACGATCGAAGTGGCTCCGGCGGTCATCAGCAGCGTGCTGACCAGCGTGATCGCCTTCATCCCGCTGGCCTATGTCACCGGCGAAATGGGGAAATGGATCGCGGTCATGCCACTGGGGCTGGTGACAATGCTGTTGGTCTCCCTGGCCCAGGGAATCCTCGTCCTCCCCTGCCACCTGGCCCAGTCCCGGTTGCCCGGGGCGGTCGAGGATGTCCCGGGATTTCAAAAGGCCGTGCAACGCGCCATCGACAGGCTTGTCCACCGGGTGTACCAACCCACGCTCGAATGGGCCCTGTCGCGGCCCGCCATGACTGTCGCCGGATCGATCGCCACACTCCTGATCACCGCCGGACTCTATCTCGGTGGATTCACTCCGTTTGTCATCAGCCAGCAACTCGACTGGGAATTCGTCTACACCTACATCGAGTATCCCAAGGGAACACCCACCGCCACGATCGATGCAGCCACGCGGAGACTCGAAGAGTCGTTTCGCGAGATTGAACGCGAGGAACTGCAATCGAGTGACCCCCGACAGGGCTCGCTGGTCCAGACCCGTTTCCGCAGCGTTGGTTACACCAACCAACTGGACAACATGCGGGGGGAAATCTATGTCGGGTTCCTCCCTGGGAAAATCTTCGCCGAAAAATCCAGCCGGGAAGTGATTGGAAAATGGCGGGATCGAGCCGGCGAGTTTCCCGGTGCCGAGCGGGTTGTTTTCTGGGGAATCAACAACTCACCAGGCGGCCGCGCTATCGAACTGGACCTGCTGGGTAGTGACATCGATGAACTCGAATCGGTCTCCGAGCAGATCAAGACCCGTTTGGCCAATTACGACGGCGTGTATGACATCCGCGACAGCCGCGGGCCGGGCAAGTGGGAACTGCAACTGAAACTCAAGCCCGAGGCCGAATCGCTGGGAATCCGGCTCGACGAACTGGCACAAACTGTCCGCGGCGCATTTTACGGTGTGGAGGCCATGAGGCTGCAGCGAGGACGCCACGAAGTCAAACTGATGGTCCGCTACCCACCGCACCAGCGTCGACAACTGCAACAACTTGAGGAATTGCGGATCCGGACCGCCGAGGGCAGTGAGGTGCCGTTGAGAGAACTGGCCACGGTGACTGTCGAGCGAGGTTACAACGACATCCTGAGAATCGATCAGAATCGGGCGGTCACGATCACGGCCGATGTCGACACGGACCGTGCCAACGCCCTGGACGTGATCGCCGATCTGCGAGGCGATTTCCTGGCCGAATTGCTCGACACGCATCCACGAGTCATCGCTCGCTGGGAGGGTCAGCAGGAACAGACTCGGGAATCCTTTGACAGCCTGATGGTCGGCTTCCTGCTGGCCATCTGTGGGATGTTTGTCCTGCTGACACTCGAATTTCGTTCCTACATCCAGCCGTTGATCATCCTGGCAGTCATTCCGTTCGGTTTCGTGGGAGCAGTGGGAGGCCACCTGTTGCTGGACCAGCCGCTGACGATCTTCAGCCTCTTCGGCCTGGTCACGCTCTCGGGAATCGTCGCCAACGACTCGATCGTGCTGATCGACTTCATCAACCGACGCCTGGCCACGGGTGATTCACTGGAGCAGGCCTTGTTGACAGCCGGCCAACGACGTTTTCGTCCAGTCGTCCTGACTTCCATCACCACCGTCGCGGCACTTCTGCCACTGCTGCTGGAACGCAACACGCAGGCCCAGGTCCTGATCCCAATGGCCGTCAGCATCTCCTGCGGACTGATCGTTGCCACAATCTGGATCCTGTACCTGGTCCCGGTGTTGTACCTGATCTATGGAAAACTGAGTCGCCTGGGCCGCGACGGACGCCCCGAATCCGATTGACCGCCGGCGACATCCGCTCCGGGGATCGATTCGGCTTGGCCAGACACCGTAAACCGGGAACTCGTCTAACGCCGCAGTTTCTGCAACCGTTTCCCCAGGATCTCGACGACGTACAGGCTGCCCTTCTTGTCGACGGCGAGCATGTGGGGCAACTGGAATTGCCCCGGCTCTGCCCCCTGGCTGCCCCAGCGCGAGACCACCTTGCCGTTGGTCGGATCGACCTGCAACACCTGGTTGGCACGACCATCCGCCACGAAGATTGCCCCCTTGGAATCCTCGGCGAGACCAAACGGTGCGAACCCCGGCCAGGTCGCCAACCATTTTCCATTGGCATCGAATACCTGCACCCGGTCATTCTCGCGGTCACCCACCACGACCCGCCCCTTGCGATCGACCAGGATCGCATGCGGTGTGTCGAACTCGCCCTGCCCCTTGCCGGGCTTGCCCCACTGCGTCAGGTACTT
Source organism: uncultured Planctomycetaceae bacterium (assembly GCA_963933195.1). Classification (GTDB taxonomy): domain Bacteria; phylum Planctomycetota; class Planctomycetia; order Planctomycetales; family Planctomycetaceae; genus UBA8437. The sequence goes on along the minus strand of CAWVUS010000016.1, from coordinate 34,585 downwards.
GCCCTGTGCATCGAACTTGATCACGCGGCTGTTGCCATAGCCGTCAGAGACATAGATCTCCCCCTTGGGGCCAAAACCGATGTCGGTCGGCTTGTCGAACAGGTCACGTTTGGTGCCCGCCTGGTCAGCACGCCCAAGGGCAAGCAGGAGTTTCCCCTTGGAACTGAACTTGAAAACCATGTGATGCCCGATGTCGGTCACCCAGACATTGTCATCGCGATCAATTCGCAAACCGTGCGCACTCCCGATCAGGTCATCACCCCAGGACCGGATGAACTTCCCCTTGGCGGTAAAACAGAGAATCGGCCTGGGCCCGCGATGGAACAGGTAGATCCGCCCCTTGCTGTCAATGTCCACGCCCGAGGCGGCTCCGACCGGAATACCCTTGGGAATTTTCAGGAACCCGGCAACCGGCTTCAACCGCGGCTCGGCCGCCGGAGCGACAGAAACAACCCCGGCCATCACGAGCAACAGAACGAGTCCGAACAACTGCGTGGAACGTGTCATCACAAGAGATCCTCTGTCGAATGCGGGTGAACGGCCCCATCGTTACCCATCGACATTCCCGGAGGCAACCGAACGGGGACAACCGTGCCCGGAGAACACCCGGTTCAGCACTTGCACGTCAACCCGCCGTCGACCACCAACTGGGTCCCGGTGATGTAGCTCGCCTCGTCTGAGGCCAGGAACAACGCGGCGTGGGCCACGTCCCAGGCGTCTCCCATGGTCTTCATCGGAACCTGCTCGTTGCGCATCTGGATCATCTTGTCGACGTCCCCGTCGGCGTAGAAATCCTTGAGCGGCTCAACAATCATCGGAGTGTTCATCAAGCCCGGCAGGATCGAATTGACCCGGATGCCTTTCTCGGCGTACTCGAGCGCCACCGACTGGGTCAGTTGCAGCACTCCGCCCTTGGTCGCGGCGTAGGAGACATAGGGAACTCCCAGGTAACGGATCCCGGCGATCGACGCGATGTTGACGATCGCCCCGCTGCCCTGGGCCTCCATCACCGGCAGAACGTACTTGCAGGTCAGGAACATGCTGGTCAGGTTGACCGAGACCACCCGCTCCCAACTCTCCAGGCTCGCATCCACCGGCCCCCCGATATCCAGGATCCCGACATTGTTGTGCAGGATGTCAACACGCCCCCACGTCTCGACGCACCGTGCGACGACCGCGGCCACCTGGTCGGCATCGGTCACGTCCACCTGATCGACCAGGCACTCTCCACCCTCGTCCCGGATGATCTTGGCCGTTTCTTCGACCGCGTCCCGATTGATATCGATCACGCAGACCCGTGCTCCCTCTCGGGCGAACAACACCGCCGTTGCCTTCCCATTCCCCCAGCCGGGCCCCGAGGACCCCGCCCCGGTCACCAGTGCCACCTTGTCCTTGAGCCGATCACCCATTCCAATCTCGCCTCCGACTTGCCTCGTGATAAGGCCTCAGAATACCGTAGTCATGCGTCGTTCGCCGGTCCGACACCCCGATTCTCACTCCCTGGATTCCCGTCGATGAACGTCGGCCAGTTTTTGACCAAGGCCGCGAGCAGTTTCCCCACCAATCCGGCCATCGTGCACGGAGGGCGGAGCTGGTCCTACGCCGAATTCAATTCACGCACCAGCCAACTCTGTCACGCCCTGCGAGAACTGGGTCTCGAGAAGGGCGACAACCTGGCGGTGTTGATGACCAACTGCGGACCGATGCTCGAAACGATGTTTGCGGGCTTCCGGCTGGGTTGTGGAGTGGTACCGATCAATTTCCGGCTGCATCCCAACGAGTTCGCCTACATCATCGACCACAGCCAATCTCGGGTCGTGGTCACGTCACCGGAATTCAACGAACCACTGCGGTCCGTCGCCGACCAGATGCCGGCTGTCGACCACGTGATCACAACCGGTGACGCCACCGGCGAGGTATTGGACTACGAGACACTCCTGGAGAATCGACCCGACAGTTGTCCTGATACCGCTGTCGATCCCGATGATGTCGCCTGGCTGTTCTACACGTCGGGGACCACCGGCCGCCCCAAGGGTGCGATGCTCACGCACCGCAACCTGGCGGCGATGACGACGGGTTTCTTTGACGACATGTGCCCGGCGTCCGACCAGCGGGAAGCCACCCTGCACGCCGCCCCACTCTCCCACGGCAGCGGGCTCTACGCGCTGCCCAACGTCGTCCAGGCCGCTGCCCACGTGATCCCCTCGACGACCTCGTTTGATCCGGTGCACATCTTCGAGTGCATCCAGCAGCACCGAGTGACCAACATCTTCGTCGCCCCCACCATGCTCAAGCGATTGGTCGAGCACCCCGACATCAGCCGTTTCGACCTCGGATCGCTCAAGTCGGTCATCTACGGTGGAGCCCCGATGCTGGTCGAAGACCTGTTGCGGGCGCTGGATCGACTGGGGCCCTGCCTGGTCCAGCTCTACGGACAGGGTGAAAGTCCGATGACGATCACCTACCTGCCACACTCCGATCACGTGTGCGACGGCGACGACCGGCAACAACGCCGACTCGGCTCGGCCGGGATCGCCCGCACCGGTGTCGAGGTCCAGATCGTCGACGAGGACGACCGGCAACTGGGCACCGGGGAGGTCGGCGAGATCATCACGCGATCCGACCTGGTGATGAAAGGATACTGGCGAGATCCCGAGGCCTCCGAGAAGTCACTCCGCGGTGGCTGGCTGCACACCGGCGATGTCGGCTATCTGGACGACAACGGTTTCCTGTTCCTGATGGACCGATCGCACGACATGATCATCAGCGGTGGAGAGAACATCTATCCACGAGAGATCGAGGAAGTACTGGTGCGGCATCCGGCGGTTCGCGAGGTCGCAGTGATCGGGGTTCCCGACCAAGAGTGGGGCGAGGCGGTCAAGGCCGTTGTCTCGACCGTTGACGGCGCCGAGGTTAGCGAGCACGAACTGATTGACTTCTGCCGCGACCACGTTGCGAGCTATAAAAAACCCCGCAGCGTCGATTTTCTCGACGAGTTGCCTCGCAACAACTACGGAAAAATTGTCAAACGCGAACTCCGCGAACCGTACTGGCAGGAACGGGAGCGGCGGGTGTAGCCCGTCGACTGAAAAACACATGGCAGGACGACGACAACTCGCCCGAAACGTCTCGGTCGTCGGAGCCGGGATGTCCGGCTTCGGCATGTTCGCCGACAAGGACTCCAAGGACCTGTTCCTGGAAGCCTTCGCGGACCTCCGCACCTCGGTCGACAAGGAACTCGATCCGAACGACATCGAGGCTCTCTACTTCGGCAACTTCACCAACGACTTCTTCGTCCAACAGTCGCACTGGGGTGCCATCCTCACCGACGCACTCGGCCTGACCCCCACGCCGGCAACGCGAACCGAAGGAGCGTGCGCCTCGAGCGGTTTGGCTTTCCGGGAAGCGTGTTTTGCCATCGCCAGCGGGTTCTACGACGTCGTGCTGGTCGGTGGAGTCGAGGACATGTCGAAACGGTCGACGGCCGAGGTGGCCGAAGGACTCTCGTTGGCAGCGATCCCCTACGAACTGGACGCCGGTTTCAATTTCCCCGGTGTCTTCGGTGCGATCGCCTCGGCCTACTTCCAGCAATACGGTGCCACCCGCGAGCACCTGATCAACGTGACCATCAAGAGCCATCTCAACGCCTCACTGAATCCCCGGGCCCAACTGGGCAAATCGGTCCAACAGATGATGGAGTCCAAGGCTCGACGTGCAATCGAGAAAGGCCAGGAGCCGCCCGGGTGGGCCGACGAACGTGAATTCCTCCTCGACACACGGGCCAATCCACTCGTCGCTTCACCGTTGCACCTGTTTGACTGCTGCCCGATCAGCGATGGAGCCGCCTGCCTGCTGTTGGTGGCCGAGGAGATTGCCAGTCGCTTCACCGATGATCCCCTGCGGGTCGCCGGAATCGGCCAGGGCAGTGGCCGTGGATTGCAGGCGGCCGAGACGTTGACCAGCTTCGAGGCCACACGGGCGGCAGCACACGAGGCCTACCAGATGGCGGAACTGGGGCCAGGTGACATCCAGTTCGCCGAGGTACACGACTGTTTCTCGATAGCCGAACTGATGCATATCGAGGACCTGGGATTCTTTGGCCCCGGCGAAGGGCACCTCGCCACGGCCGACGGATTGACCGGGCTGGAGGGGAGCATGCCGATCAACACCTCCGGCGGACTCAAGTGCAAGGGACACCCCGTCGGTGCGACCGGCGCTGGGCAACTGGTCGAGGTCTGGCAACAACTCAGACGACAGGCCGGAGAGCGGCAGGTACCCGGTGATGACCTGCGGGTCGGGCTGGCCCACAACCTCGGTGGTACCGGGGGAACCAGTTCGGTGACGATCCTGAGACGAGGAGACTGACGTGAGTGACATCCGAGCCTTCACAGATCGGTCCTACGAGACATTCCTCTCCGAGGAGCAACTCATGGGATCACGGTGCGGTGATTGCGGCGCGTTGTTTGTCCCTCCCCGCGGCCTGTGCCCGACGTGCCATGACGACAACCTGAGTTGGGAACAGGCCAGCGGACGTGGTCGACTGGTGGCAATGACCCGGATGGCCATGGTCTCGCCCGACTTGGCCGCCGAAGGCTTTGGAGGCGATCGGCCGTATTGTATTGGCGTCGTCCAACTCGACGAGGGGCCTCGCGTGGTCGCACGACTCGACCAGGGGGAACCAGACGCTCCGACAGGACTCGAAATCGGCCAGGACCTACAGGTGGATTTTGAACATCTCGACCGACAAAAGCCGAGACTGGTTTTTCGTCCAGCCTGATTCCCACCACGCGCACGGTTGGGCTGAGAGCGGGAATAGTGAATAGTGGTCGGACACAATCGGCTCGGGCCGACAACATATGACCAGGGATCGGGCGGGGATCGGGCAATGATCGAGAAAAAACTTCCAATCGTCTTGCTGGTGGTGCTTGCGGCAGCGACCAACGTCGTGGTGAACGCCGCAGTGTCACAGGCCAATGACCTCTCCACACTGGTGCGATTCAGCGCCATGGGCGATGGGCCCTACAGTGCGGAGGAAGACCGTGTGCTGGCACAACAACTCCCCATGTTGCCACCTGGCAACGAGTTTTTCGTGCACCTGGGTGACATCAAGTCCGGGGAAAGCCCCTGTGACGAGGCCTCCTACGTCAAGATCCACGGAATACTCTCCAAGTCCCAGTTTCCAGTCTTCGTCGTCCCCGGCGACAACGAGTGGAACGACTGCGCCGATCCGGACAACGCCTGGACACTCTGGAAGAAGCACTTCACACGATTCGATCAACGGTGGAAGCACCGGTTCGCGGTCCTACGGCAGATCAGTCGCAGGGAGAATTTTTCGTTCGTTCGCAATGGAGTCCTGTTCATTGGCCTGAACCTGGTCGGCGGTCGACTGCATGATCCCGACGAATGGGAAAAACGGCATGACGACAATCTCGAGTGGGTGAAACGAAACCTGAGATACTACGAGTCCAAGGCCAGTTGCCTGGTCCTCCTGGCACACGCCGAACCACTCAAGAAACACAACGACTTCTTCAAGCCGTTGAACAAGATCGCCTCCAAGTTCGAAAAACCGGTTCTCTACCTGCACGGTGATGGACACCACTGGATTCATGACCGACCGTTCAAGGCCAAGAACATCCTGCGGGTACAGGTCGACCAGGGCAGCGTCGCCCCCCCCCTGTTTGTGACTGTCACCAACAACCCCGCCCAGCCATTTGTTTTCGATCGCCGCATGTCAGAAGACAAGGCGGCCGCGGCCCTGACCAAGATTGGTGCCAAGCTCAAGCGAGATGACGCCGGACGAATCACCGAGGTGGACCTGGGCGAACGAAAAATCACCGACACCGACCTGGTGCACCTGGTCGGGCTACGCGCCATCAAGGAATTGAGCCTGCACCAGACCCAGATCACCAGTGCCGGCCTGCGTCACCTGGCCAAGCTGACGACATTGAAACGGGTCTTTCTCAGCGACACCGCTGTCGACGACCGGGGCGTCTCACAACTCAAGAAACTCAAGAATCTCAACACCCTGGGTCTGTCGGGAACCCGGGTCAGCGACCGCGGCCTCAAGTACCTCAACGGTCTCAAGAACCTCTCCTCGCTGTTCCTGCTGGGAACCCGAGTCACCGATGCGGGAGTGGCTATTCTCCAGAAAGCCCTGCCAGACTGTGACATCACCAACTGAGCCCGGGCCGGGTCCACCACGCTGCCCGGATGACGATTCCCGGCGTACCCGGCTGTGTCACCTGCCGTCACTCGAATCCGGAACGGTCACGTCTACCGACCACCGGCAATGCGGCCCCACAACATCGCCCGGACTTCAATCGCCAGGCTGAACATCGTCGGCACCAGGATCAGGGTGAAGATCGTGGAGACGACCAGCCCCCCCAGGACCACGCTGCCCAGCCCACGATACAGTTCACTGCCGGCCCCCGGAAACAGGACCAGCGGCAACAGGCCCAGCACCGTGGTGATCGTGGTCATGAAGATCGGTCGGACTCTCGTACGAATGCTCGCCAGGATCGCATCCGTCGCTGACAGCCCCTCCTCGCGCATGTGGTTCAGAGACTGATGCACGATCAGAATCGGATTGTTCACCACCGTCCCGATCAAGATCACAAACCCCAGCATCGTCAACACGTCGAGTGATTGCGGCACGAACAGGTTGAGCACGACCAGGCCGATAATTCCGCCGACAGCCCCAAGTGGAACACTCAGGATGATCACCAGGGGGTACAGCCACGACTCGAACAGGGCGGCCATCAACAGGTAGGTGATCAACAGCGCCAGCAGGATATTGAACCGCAAGGCCACCCAGGTCGTCCTGAGTTTGTCGGCAGTGCCACCGAGCGTGATTCGGTAACCTCCGTCGAGTTGTTTGCCAGCAACCAGGGGCGAGATGATCTTCGCATCAATCTGTTGCATCGCCTCCTCCAGCGGCATCTCCGATGGCGGGGTGACCTGGATCGTGACCACCCGGAATCGTTCCCGGTGATTGACCTGTTCAGGACCACTGCTCATCGCCACCGCCGCAATCGCCCCCAGGGGAACAATCTGCCCCAGCGGTGTCGCCACCGGCAACGACTCGATGTCCTGCGTGCTATTGGCGTTCTGCAGTTGCCCCTTGATGGTCAGGTCGATCTTGTCACCGTCCAGGAAGTAGTCTCCCGCGTAGGCCCCATCAACCAACGCGTTGGCGGTGTAACCCAGGTCGGAATTGGAGATCCCCATCTCGGTCGCCTGCATCAGGCGAGGACGGATGTGAACCTCGGGAGTCGAAAGATCCAGGCTGGGAACCGGCCGCGCCTGCGAGTCGTCGCCCAGCACGTCACGAACCTGCCCCAGCACCCGTCCACCCAGTTGAACGAGTGTTTCCAGTTCCGGCCCGGTGATCTCGATGTCGATCGATCGGCCGGTGCCGAGACCTCTTTCAAACAGGCTCGACTGGCTCGCAATCGCGATCGTGCCGGGCAACCGCCTGCAGGCCCGGCGAATGACCGGTATCAACTCGCCCGCCCGGGTCGCCTCCAACGCCCGCAACCCCACGAACACCCGTCGCCCCCGCGCCACAAAGAAACAGTCTCCGATGATCGGACCATCCAGGTTCGCCGCCGCCGTGGTGCCAGGATCCACATCCCAGTGCGGAGCCAACTCCGCCTCGACCGTCTCACCCAGTTTCATCAACTCGTCAACGTTGTAGCCCGGGGGAGGCATCAGGATCGCGAACACCAGGTTGCGGTTCCCCGCCGGCAGGTACTCGACCCTGGGCCAGAACGTGTAGCTGAAGCCCACCGACGACACCACCAACAGGTTGACAACCAACAGCCGCCGCAGGATGCCCCGTTGGACCCAACGGTTGATTCCAACTATGACATCGACAAATCCGGCTGCCAGTTGACGGGGTAGACGAACCAGCAGCGAGTCCCTGTCCACCACGTCGACTGGCAACGGTTCATCAAACTGCTCGGCAAACTCATCAAACTGCCCGTCTGGCAACGGTTCATCAAACTGCCCGGCAAACAGTCGAGTGGAGGCGGTGCAGATAACGGTCATCGAGAACAGCATCGAGAGCCCGACGGCTGCGCTGATTGCCAGGGCAATGTCACGAAACAACTGGCCGGCTTCATCCTGGATGAACACCACGGGCAAGAAAACGGCGACCGTCGTCAGAGTCGACGCGGCAACAGCTCCCCAGACCTCCTTGGTACCACGCACTGCCGCATCCCGGACACTTTCTCCCAACGCACAACGGCGGGTGATGTTCTCGAGCACGACGACGGCGTTGTCGACGAGCATCCCCACGGCGAAGGCCAACCCAGCCAGGCTGACCACGTTGAGCGACCGTCCCAGCAGGCCGAGGATCAGGAACGTGCCGACGATGCTTGCCGGAATCGCCGCACCGACAAGCAACGCCCCCCGCGCAAACCAGAAACCAACTCCAACCAATAGCAGCAGGCCGGGGACCGCAAACCACGGCGAAATGTACGTCGCCGCCAATGCAGCCGCCACGACCAGCGGAACGGCCAGCAACGTGCGAACATCCAGGTGCAGGAACACCATCAGCACGATCATCGTCAATGCACCGCCCAGGAAGATGTTCTGCCGGACCAGCGCAATCGAAGAATAAATGTAGTCGGTCTCGTCGTAGACCTGCGACAACTGCAACCCGCGGGGTTCCAGTATCCGCTGGTTGATCTCGAGGTTGGCTTCCCGCAGCCCCGCCATCACCTCCAGCACGTTGGCACCCGATTCGCGGATGCAGTTGAGCGAGATACTTGACTCACCCAGCCGCCTGACGACACCGGTGGCCTTCTTGAATCCCAGTTTGACCTCGGCCACGTCTCGCACATAGATCGGCGCTCCGTCCTGCACCACCAGCAACTGGTCCCGAACTTCCGCGGGGTCACGAAACTGGCCCAGTGTCCTGACGACCCACCGACGTTTGCCCTCGGAGAAGTCGCCGGCCGAGGTGTCCTTGTTCTGGCCTCGCAACACACGCAGCACATCGGCGATGGTGATTTGTCGAGCCGCCAATTTCTCGGCATCGACGATCACCTGCAGTTCCTCCTCCAGACCACCCAGCACATTGGCCTGCGAAATACCGGGAACCCGCTCGAACCGCGACTCGATTTCGTTTTCCGCAAATCGCCGCAGCTTGGTGACATCCGTATCCGGTGGCAACACCTCCTGGATCTCCGGATGTTCCAGGGCCAACGCTCTCAATCGGTACAGCCCCAGTCCGACACTGTGACTTTCGCGGATCTTCTGGATCTTCGCGGCCAACTTCGGGTGACGGACCTGGAACTCGGCCAGTTGCTTGTCACTGGGGCGACGGGCACTGAGGATGAACCAGGCGATGGGCCGGTCGGCAGAATTCGCCGTGGAAATCACCGGCTGATCGGCATCCTCGGGATACTCGCGAACCTGCTGCAGGCGACTGTTGACCTTCAACAGCGCCTCGTCCATATCGGTCCCCACGAGGAATTCCAGCGAGACGCGGGACAACGAATCGGAACTCTCGGAACTCATCTTCTTGAGCCCCTCGACGCTCTTGAGTTGTTCCTCCTGCTCGAGAGTGATCTCCCGTTCGATTTCCTGCGGGCTCGCGCCCGGCCACCGGGTCTCGATGGTGATCGTCGGGGTCTGCACCTCCGGCGTCAGTTGCATCGGCATCCGTTCCAGTGACACGACACCGAACAGCGCGACCAGCAACACGCCCACGGTCACCTTGACCGGGTTGTTGATGAATGACTCGATCAGGTTCATGGGCCTAACGCTGGCTCCCAGTTGCCTTGGTCGGCTTGGGACGGGGAGCGACGGGGGCCGAACGGGGGGTCACGGCCTGTCCGGGCCGCAACCGTTCGTTGCCTTGCACGACGACCTTCTGGCCTGCAGCGATCTCGCCGGTGACCTGTATCAACGAGCCGCTGGCGACCCCCAGCCTGACGGGCACCGGGCGAACAACCTTCTTCTTTGAGTCAGCCTTGTCAGTGCCGACAACGTAAACAACCGGCGAACGCCCCCCCAGCACCAGGGCGTCCTTGGGAACCAGCAACGCCCGCAACCGAGCCCCCGTCGGCAAAGTCACACGCGACAACATGCCCGCCTTGATCAGTGGAACGCCTTCGGTGATCGTATTGGACAACCGGATCTTGACCGGGAACGTCCGGGTCCGCTGGTCGGCCTGGGGGATAATCGTGGCAATCGTGCCGGTCAGAATTTGCTGTGGCAGCGCCATGATCTCAACCCGGACCGAAGTGCCAATCCGCAGGTGAGGAACCTGGCTCTCCAGGACGCTCACTTTCACGTCCACCTGGTCGAGCGACACGACGTCGACAACCGGGTCACCTCGGCTAACCCACTCCCCCACCTCGGTTCGTCGCGAGGTGATGTAACCGTCGAAGCGGGAGACGATCGTGTGTTTCTTGATGCGGTCCTTGAGTTGTTCGACAACGGCGAGTTGGACGGCCAGTCGTGCGCCAGCCTGCAACAGTTTCTCCGCACGTGGCCCCGCGACAGCCAACTCGTGGCCGGCCCTGGCGTCGTCAAAATCCCGCTCGGCGGTGATGGCTGCCGAGATGACCGCGGCGAGGTCATCCTCGGTCACCGTCCCCTGCCGAGCCAGGGCGGTGAAGCGAGCCCGCCGGCCGACATGGAATTCGCGACGCGCCTTGGCTGCGAGCATACGGGCCTGCAACTGGACGATTTCTCCGGGTCGCGTTCCGTTCTTCAATTCCCTGTGCGATTCCTGGCGGAACGCCAATTCCCCCTCGGCCGCTTTCAACTCCAATTCGATCGTCGCCGTCAGCAGTTTTGCCAGTGGTTGACCACCACGAATCCGGTCCCCGTCTTCAACGGGGAACTCGGTCACCCGGCCGTCAACGGCGCTGCCTATCGTTGCCCTCTTGAGCGGTTCGACCGAACCGACAAACGAATGCCCCGCGGTCACTTCCCGCTCCACGACCGGAACGACAACCACGACCGCCGGCCCCCGCTGGGCCGATAAACGGCCGGCCAGCAGTAGCACGAACACGGCTGACAAAATCACTCGACTGTTCAAAACACGCGACACAATCACCTCTCCCATGTCCCACTGGGTCGACCGGCGGCAATCGATCGACCGTGCGGTTGTCTTCGGGGTCATCCTAGCAGAGACCACTGGAAACCCCGCAGTGTGACCAACGGTGTTGGACTGGAAACCGGACACCGATCCCCGGGGCGGGTCAGAACACCACCCGATCTAGGGCGAACCCGCTTTCTTCTTGAGCAATTCGACGCAGCGGACCCGACCGGGTCCGAGGCTCTTCGTATCGAGTTTCAACTGCAACAGGCCGGCCAGCACTCGCGTTGTCGCCGCATCAGCCTCGGTCGATTGGACGGGAATCTCGCCATCGGCGTTCTTGGCGCCGGCGTCGGCCCCCTTGCTAAGCAACAACTCGAGCACCGCAGCGTGGCCACCGAATGCCGCCGCATGCAGCGGACTCGATCCGTCACGATTCTTACCGTTGACGTCTGCCTTACCGGCAATCAACAGCCCCGCGATCTCGGCGTTTCCATGATAAGCGGCCCAGGCCAGGGCCGTGATACCCAGTTCAGGATCCTGGACATTCGGATCCACCGGCTTGGCCAGCAGTTGTTTGATGGTCGCAACATCCTGCTTGCGAACCGCCGCACACAGTTCCTTGGCCCCAGTGCCATTCTTGAGCAACTCCAGGCACTTCGCCCTCCCCTTTTGGACAACAGCCAGGTCAATTTTCAACTGCAACAACCCGGCGACAAACTGGGTGGTGCCCGCATCAACAGAAGCGGCCGAATGGGCCAACTCCCCGTCTTCGTTTTTTGCATTGACGTCAATGCCACTGTTGAGCAGGAGTGCCACGATCGCCGGATGCCCCAAAAAGACCGCGCCGTGCAAGGCCGTGCCGCCATCGCGGTTCTTGCCGTTGACGTTCACACGATTCTTGATCAACAACCGCACAACCTCGACGTTGCCGGACATCGAGGCCCATGCCAGGGCAGTCACTCCGAGTTGGGCATCCTGCCCATTGGGATCCACCCCATCGGCCAATGCCTTCCTGACACCCTCGAGATCCCGTTTGCGAATGGCCCCGATCAGCAGGCCGCTGTTCACGGGAGCCTTGGCACCGTTCTTCTCGAGCACGGAGGCGGACTTGGCCCGTCCCTGGGTAATGACGGCCACATCGACCTTGATCTGCAACAACCCGCCAATGAACGCAATTCCCTCGGCACCGGTCGTCGCGGAAACCAGTGGTGTCTCGCCCTTTTTGTTCTTGAGATTCGGGTCGGCTTTCTTGCTCAGCAACAGTTCAACGACTGCCGTTCGACCCATGTACGACGCGCTATGCAAAGGCCTGGTGCCATCGTCCCGGTTGGGTCCATTCACATCAGCGCCCTTGTCGATCAGCAGCGTGGCGATCTCGACATGTCCCAGCAGCGAAGCCCAGTTCAAAGGCGTGATCCCAAATTGCCGACCATGGGCATTGATGTTGGCTCCGCCAGCCAGAGCCTGCTTGACCGCCGCAACGTTCTGCTTGCGAATCGCTCCGATTAGTCCTCCTCCACCGCCTGCCACACCTCCACCGCCACCAGCCTTGCCACCCCGCTTGGCGAGCAACGCAGCGGACTGGTTTCGATTGGCTTCCACGGACTGCTGATTCACCTGGATCTGCAACAGCCCGGCAACAAACTGGGTCGTTCCCCAGTCGACCTTCAGGACATCGCTCGGGGTCTCACTCTTGTTGTTCTTGATGTTGGCGTCGACTCCCTTTTCCAGCAGGTACTCAACAACTTCGGTCCGCCCCAGAAAGGCAGCCGAATGCAAGGCACTGTTCCCGTCGTTGTCCTTGCCGTTGATGTTGGCTCCCTTTTGGACCAGCGCGTCAACAATTTCCCGGTGACCGTAGACAGCCGCCGCGTTCAGGATGGGTGCCCCGTTGGGATCCTTGCTATTGGCATCAGTCCCCGAGGCCAGGTGCTGCTTCACGACCTTGGTATTCCCCACACGAATGGCCGTCCAGACGTCAATTTCCGGGGGAGATTCCGGCTGGACCGGTTTCGAAGTCGCCGGCTCCGGTGAAACCTTTGTGGTCGATGGCGGCTCATCACCAGTTGTCCCATCATCTCCACAACCCACCACCACCACCAGGACAGCCACGTACGCAAAGTACAACTTCGAGGTCTTCATCATCTTTCCTTCAGATTTTTTCCAGACCGTCCCCGGCAGCCAAAACGGTTCGCAATCCAGGTCGATTGATTAACGCGAATATAGCGATTGGACCAATTGTTCGTCCAAATTAATGAGCACGGTGCGGATTACTCAAGCAGAACTGTTTCCAAATTGGGGTTCTAGAAAAATCGGACGGACTTTTCTTGGACACTCGTTTTGGAGGTAAGTAAGAATGGTCAGACGCGCGACCGCACCATTTTGCTTGGTGCGGTTGTCCGTTGATCCGGACTGAATTCCACCGCATTTGAACATGGTGGAATCGGCTCGCCGACAAAATGGGGGAAAGGAACTGACGATGGACCCGACAGCGAATTCTCCTTCGGCTTGGGATGATCTGTTGAAGGCATTCCAGCCCTCTACTGTGCCCAACGCTCCCGCGGTTTTCTCCATCGCGGTGTACATGATTATTGGCGGGCTGCTGACGCTTTACATCCGCTTCCTCTACCGACGCTGCAACTCGTCGTTTTCCGGATCGGACTCAGTCGCACGGATCTTCCCGTTGCTGACCATGGTGACCATCGGAGTGATCGCTGTCGTCAAATCGTCCCTGGCCCTCTCGCTGGGACTTGTCGGCACCCTGTCCATCGTCCGTTTTCGAGTCGCTATCAAAGAGCCCGAGGAACTGGTCTACTTGTTCCTGTGCATCGGGATTGGCTTGGCCCTGGGAGCCGAGCAACCCGTGCTTGCCGTGGCTCAGGTCATCGTGATCACGGCATTCGTCCTGGGGATTCACCTCACGACCCGGACCAGGCATCGGCAAAGCTTGCTGCTGACCATAACCGGCGACTCACAAAAACAGTTCAACGACACCGAAACGGGCGTGATCTCCGTCGTCAACGAACTCATCGATCGCTACACGCTCCAACGGCTCGATCTCGAACAAGAACGCGGCCAGATGCGAATCGCCATCAACAGTGGTGACACGAACACGTCGGACCTGGTTGCCAGTCTTCGCGAACGACTGCCCGAGTGCGAATTCTCCTACGTCAACCTCGAATCAACGCTGTAGCCATGAGTCTCACGACAGCTCTTGCGAACGATTCCCTGGCGGCATTTCCCAACTCGACCTTTCGCCTGGTCGAGGGTGATGGACCACGGGCCGACCTGGCCCGGAGACAGGAAGTCAAGTTCGTGGCTCCGCACGCCGACGTGGTGACCCTGCGAAAACTGCTGGAGGGCAATGGCCGCCGGTTGGTTCACAACAACGACAATGTCTCGACCGTCCGCAGCATCTACTTCGACGATGTGCAACTCTCGGCCTGCCACGCCAACATCGGTGGACACGGGATTCGTCACAAGGCCCGGCTCCGGTGGTACGATTCGTTGGCTCCGCAGCAACAGGTGTTCCTGGAAATCAAGTGGCGCAACAACCGGATCACCGGCAAACACCGCTACGAACTCGAGGTGCAGCAACCGCTGATGGAACTGGGCTACCGGGAGATCATCGATGGGCTGATCAATGTCTCCCCGACAGAGCATCTCGCCGAACTGCTGGGAAGTTCCGATCCGATCGTGATCGTCGAGTACAAGCGTGAGCATTTCGCCGCCAGGTTTGCACCGCTGCGAGTCACCCTCGACTACGACCTCGTCTTTTACGACCAGACCGGCAAGCAAAATATCTCCACCGCATTCCCACTCGCCATGGCCGACTCGGTGCTGATCGAGGGCAAAGGCCCTCCCGGTTGCGAGCAGGACGTCCGCGAATTTCTGTATCCATTGGCACCCCGCATCAGCCCGTTCTCCAAGTACTTCCACGGCTGTCAGCATCTGGGACTTGTCTATGAGTGAGCCGCTGGCGAAGATCTTTGAAGCTTCCTGTCAAAGAGATCTTCAATGGCCGCTCCGATAACCGATGGTCCGCCACAAGAAGTGAAGCCCACTCACAATCTTGGGACCAACCTGCTCTATTACCTCGTCCCGCTGGTTGTCGTCTCGGGACTGTGTATTGGCGGTTATTTTCTGGTGAATTCGGTTGGTGACACTCCGGTGTCCGAATCGCCGACGCCCGAGGTCACGGCGACAACACCACCGGTCGATCCGCCAGATCCGCCAACTCCCCAGGTCGAACTGTTTCCGACCGATCGGGTGATGGACGTGCAGATCACCGTCGACGACAAAGACTGGAACAAGATCCGCTTCCAGACGCGAAACATCTTCGAGGTGCTTCAGACAAAGCGGAAATACGAGCAGATCCCGTCTCCCTACGTCTACGTCCCGGCCAAGGTGACAATCGATGGGGTCGAATATCCCGAGGTCGGACTCCGCAAGAAGGGATTCATCGGATCGCAGAACTCCAGCCGTCCGTCACTGAAGGTCAAGCTGAACTACGTCAACAAGTCCGCCCAGGTTGGCGGCCTGACCAACCTGACTTTCAACAACAACAACCAGGACATCACCCTGATGAGCCAGGTGATGGGGTACGCCTTCTTCAATGCCAACGGCATACCCGCACCACGGTGCAGCTACGCCCGCATCAGCGTCAACGGCCAGCCAGTCGGTCTCTACACTCATGTCGAGACAGTTCGCAAAACCGTGCTGGAACGAGGTTTTGGAAACACAACCGGCACGCTGTACGAGGGCACGGTGGTCGACTTTTTCGCCGACTGGCAGAACAGCTTCGAATTGAAGATCGGCACGCCCGAATCGGACCAGAAAAGCCGCGAGAAGATGAAGCGGTTGATCGAGGTCCTGAAACGCCCCACGCCCGCTGCAACCGAAACTCCCGAGACCAAAAAACAGGGCGAGGAACTCCAGGCGGCGATCGGCGAACTGGTTGACCTCGATTCGTTCTACACCTACTGGGCCATCGAAAGCCTGCTGGGGTTTTGGGACGGTTACACCGCCAACGCCAACAACTTCTTTATCTACGACAACCCGACCACCAACAAGTTCCACTTCATGCCGTGGGGTGGGGATTGCATGTTCGAGAAAAAAAGTAAGCTCCGCGTTGACCCGCGTGCTCCGCTCTCGGTCAAGACAAAGGGACTCATCGCCCACAAGCTCTACCAGATCCCCGCGGCCCGGGAACGGTACGCCAGCACGCTAAAACAGATCATGGAGACGCACTGGAAAGAAGACGCCCTGCTGGCCGAGACTCAGCGAATCGAGTCACTGGTCAAAACTCTTATTCCACCAAAACAAGCTTCGAAGGTCCGGTTTGATGGCATTCGCCAGTTCATCCGTAATCGGCGAGGGGACATCGAACGCGAAACGGCCGATGGCATGCCGGTCTGGGCGGCCACGCCACAACCGCCCCCATTGCTCGCGATGCCCGGTGCCGGTGGAAGAAAACAGGACACCAACACCATCTTCTATGCCGCCAAGACCGGCAAGATCGACCAGATCAAGCAGTTCCTCGCAAAGAAGGTCGACATCAATGGCTTCGATGAAGGTGGAACCACCGCCCTGTCGCACGCCGTTCTCGCAGGAAAAACCGAGGCTGTCGGGTTCTTGATCGCGCAGGGTGCCGATGCAACTCTCTCCAACCGCGACGGCAACACCGTCCTTCATGGAGCCGCGTTCCTGGGTCGCCACCAGATCGCACGGATGCTTCTCGACGGCGGGGCCAAGCCGAACGCCAGGAACAACAAGGGAGAAACCCCGCTGGATTCGTGTTCACCTCCATGGAGTGACCAGATCCAGGGCTTCGTCCAGTTCATTGCCGGACTGTTGCAGATCAGCGTCGACATGGACCAGGTGCGGGCCGGTCGCCCCCAGGTCGTCGCGATTCTTCGAGAGCATGATGGCGTGTCGGGCGCCGAGGTGGCGGACCGGAAAAAAATGAATCTCTGGCAGGCGGCCAGGGCCGGTAAACTCTCGACCCTGAAAAAACGGCTGGACAAAACCAAGGATATCAACGCGCTGGATGGCAAGGGGATCAGCCCCCTGTCCTGGGCCGTGATGGCTGGAAAATCCAAGGCCACCAGGATGTTGATCGACCGGGGTGCCAACGTGAACCAGAAGAACACCGACGGCAGCACTCCCCTGCATGCCGCCGCGTTTCTCGGACAACTCGAACTGGTCACGTTGTTGCTCGAGCACAAGGCCGACATCAATTCTCGAAATGGCCAGGACGAAACCCCGCTGGGAACAGTGGCTCCGGCTTGGAACAGCGGAGTCCGGCAGGTGACCCAAATCTACGCCCGCCTGTTGCAACTGAAAATCGATATCGAGGCCATCAAGGCCGCCCGACCGAAAATCGCTGCCCTGCTCACAAAAAGCGGTGGCAAGCTGGGGTCAGAACTGGCCAAGTGATGGATCCACGGCGGGGTGATGCCGGTGGCCACGCACCACATCAGCTTGTCACAGAACGCCACTCAAGCTAGAAACTCACCCCCAAGGTGGTAAAACAATGTTGTTCAGATTCGCTGCCCCGAGGACGACTGCCAGGTGAAGTTCGCTCAACCCGACGACGCATTCTTGACCGTGCTACGGCAGCGTGTGGACGATCTGTTCAACAGCACCGGCAGACGTCGGCGTGACTGTGCCGCGATGTACACCAAGACCCTGGTGATTGCCATCTGGTTCGTGGCCTCCTACGCGGCGCTGGTTTTCCTGGCCGCCACCTGGTGGCAGGCCGTGCCGCTGGCCGTCTCGCTCGGATTGGCAATGGCTTCGATCGGGTTCAATATCCAGCACGACGGAGCTCACTCGGCCTATTCCAATCACAAGTGGGTCAACAGCCTCATGGCCATGTCCCTGGATCTCCTGGGTGGGAGTTCCTTTTACTGGAAGAGGACCCACAACCAGGTCCACCATTCCTACACCAACATCACCGGCCATGATGGTGACATCGACATGGGAGCCCTCGGCCGCCTGTCACCTCACCAGCAAGCACGACGGTTTCACCGGCTCCAGCACCTGTACCTGTGGGTGCTGTATGGCTTCCTGCCCTTCAAATGGCAGTTCTACGACGACATCCGCGGTGTGCTGACGGGTCGGATCGGATTCAACCAGTTCGCCCGTCCACGTGGCCATCACCTGGCAGTATTTGTCGGTGGAAAACTGCTGTTTGTGTCACTGGCGCTGGTCATCCCGCTGATGTTTCATGCGTGGCACACGGCGCTGCTGTTCTTCTTCATCGCTTCATTCGTCCAGGGCCTGACACTCAGTATCGTCTTCCAGTTGGCACATTGCCTGGAAGAAGCAGATTTTCCGATTCCTCCCGGCGACACTGGCCAGATCGAAAAGGCGTGGGCTGTTCACCAGGTCGAAACGACCGTGAATTTTGCCCCCCGCAGTCGCGTGGTGACCTGGTTCACCGGTAGCCTGAACCACCAGATCGAACACCATCTCTTCCCACAAATCTGCCACGTCAACTATCCGGCGATCTCCGAGTTGATGGAACAAACGTGTCGCGACTTCGGCGTACGGTACGTGGCTCACAACTCGGTCTGGTCCGCCGTGCGCGCCCACTACCGGTGGCTGCGACAAATGGGCCGTCCCGACAGCCTGGTCGCCGATCTCAATGTCAACAGTCCGGTCGCAACCGGCTGAACCAGTTTTGCCGCAGCGCCCGGCGCATTCTCACGCCGGTTTGTCCTCCCTGCTCGACTGCATGAGGTCGACACGCAACCGGTCGGACTAACCAATTTTGTTCTCCGGCACCCGCTGGTACAGTCTACAGGTGACGCCCATCGCCTCCGGATTGGTGAACGGCAACCAAATTGTTTTTCTGGATGCAGTTCCAGGTGTTCATGCCATCACCATTGTCGTCAGTTGAACGGCGTTCGGCGATTCCAACAATTGTCATCCTGTTGACGGGACTGTTGTGTGACCGTGTGCAGGCCGACGACCTGGATTTCGCCCGCGACATCCGGCCGTTGCTCTCCAATGCCTGCTACAACTGCCACGGCCCCGATGCAAAAGCCCGCCAGGCTGACCTGCGACTGGACCAGCGAGCGGCAACACTCGGGTCCAGGGTCCTGTCATCCGGGAAAATGCTTGCGAGACTCACCAGCAACGATCCAGACACCCGGATGCCTCCGGCAGATTCCATCCGCGTTCTGCGACCCCGCGACCGGGCCACGTTGGTGAGATGGCTCAAGAGCGGCGCACCGTGGCCCCGGAACGATCGCCACTGGGCATTCACCACACCGGTGCGACCTGAACGGCCGGAGGTGAGGACTCCGGGTTGGTCTCGCAACGCCATCGATGACTTCGTCCTGGCGAGGTTGCATCGCGAGCAGTTGACACCGGCCCCGGAGGCCGACCGGACCACACTTCTGAGACGGGTGACCTTCGACCTGACCGGACTTCCCCCCTCGCTGGAGGAACTGGACGCCTTCCTCGCCGACAGCTCACCGCATGCGTACGAGGCAGCCGTCGAGCGACTGCTCGATTCGCCACGTTACGGAGAGCACATGGCCGTCGACTGGCTGGAGGCCTCGCGTTACGCCGACACCGACGGTTACCAGAATGACCGCATCCGTTACATGTGGGTCTGGCGGGACTGGCTGATCCGGTCACTGAATCACAACATGCCCTTCGACCGATTTGTTGTCGAGCAGATGGCGGGCGACCTTCTGCCAGACCGGAACTTCTACACGCAGGTCGCAACCGGTTTCAATCGGAACCATCGCATCAACTCCGAGGGCGGATCGATTCCCGACGAGTGGATCGTGGAATATGTGGCCGACCGGGTCGAGACGATGGGGACCCTGTTTCTCGGGCTCACGTTGACATGCTCGCGCTGTCACGACCACAAGTACGATCCGATCAAGCAGAAGGACTTCTACCGGTTTTTCGCGTTTTTCAACACCATCGCCGAGGCCGGCCTGGGCCCCAACAACGGCAACAGCCCCCC
Source organism: uncultured Planctomycetaceae bacterium (assembly GCA_963933195.1). GTDB lineage: Bacteria > Planctomycetota > Planctomycetia > Planctomycetales > Planctomycetaceae > UBA8437. Next base: position 14,537 of record CAWVUS010000016.1, on the reverse strand, counting down.
ATTCATCAAGGTGCCCAAGAACTGGCCGGAATTGGCCGGACCGGACACCGGGTTCGTGGTGCCACAACCTCCAAAAATCAACGTGTCACAAACCTCCGTGCCCCGTCCTCAATCCGGTGCCCCGGACACGGTCATGGTGCTGCACGAATCCACGACACCACGCCCCACCTACCGGCTCGAACGGGGCCAGTACGACCACCCGGACAAGTCAGAAAAATTGCAGCCGACCACGCCTCCCGTCCTCGGCCACTGGGACAAAAGCTGGCCAGCGAATCGACTGGGACTGGCAAGATGGCTGACCGATCCTCGGCATCCGCTGACGGCCCGGGTGACCGTCAATCGACTCTGGCAACATCACTTTGGACTGGGCCTGGTCAAGACCAGCGACAATTTCGGTGTCCAGGGAGAACTGCCCAGCCACCCCGATCTGCTCGACTGGTTGGCAACCGAATTCGTTCACAACGGCTGGAACCTGAAGAAATTCCACAAGCTGATCGTCTGCAGTGCCACGTACCGGCAGGTCTCCGGGAGCACTGTTGTCGCTCACCGTCGCGATCCGGAAAATCGCCTCCTCGCCCGTGGCCCGCGGAAACGGCTGACTCCCTATTCGGTTCGCGATGCGGCGTTGTTCGTCAGCGGCCTGCTGGTGGAAAAGACCGGGGGCCCCTCGGTCCGGCCCTACATGCCACCGGGCATCTGGAGAAGTATCTCCAACGCCAGGTACCGCCAGGACAAGGGAGAGAAACTGTACCGACGCAGCATGTACACCTACTGGCGGCGGACGGTGCCCCCACCCACGATGATGGCCTTCAATGCCGCCGCCCGTGAGACTTGCGTCGTCCGCACCGATCAGACAACCACGCCGCTGCAAGCCCTGACAATGATGAACAACGTCACTTTTGTGGAAGCCGCCAGGTGTCTTGCCGAGAGAGTGCTCCAGGGCTCGCGACTCTCACCACGTCAACGCCTTCACAACGCATTCCGCATGGTGACCAGCCGGGCACCACGTCCCGAAGAACTGAACCGACTGCAGGCGGACCTGCAGTACTACCAGGGACACTTTCGGGACAACCCGAAAGCGGCGACCAGGCTGCTGGCCATCGGAGAGCGGCGGCCCGACCCCGCCGTCAACACGAACCGGCTGGCGGCTTTCACCCTGGTCACCAACACGATCATGAACCTCGACGAAGCCATCATGGAGAACTGACGTGGCCGTGCCGGAGGAAATTGTCACCCAGCAGACCCGCCGCGCGTTCCTGGAACGCGGCACGCTGGGACTGGGAGCGATGGCGGCGGCCTCACTGCTCCGCGCCGAACAACCCCGTCCAGCCGACATCCCCGGACCAACCGGCCTGCCCCATTTCGCTCCCAGGGCCCGACGGGTGATCTATCTCTTTCAGTCGGGGGGGCCAGCGCAAATGGACCTCTTCGACTACAAGCCGGAACTGGCCCGCCGGTTTGGCCAGGAGGTGCCCCGGTCGGTCTACCCCGACGAACGCAAGACCACGATGACCTCGGGGCAGAAGTCGTTCCCGGTCGCCCCCTCACGGTTCAAGTTCTCCCAGCACGGCCAGGCCGGCACCTGGCTGAGTGAACCGCTGAAACACCTCGCGACGATGATCGACGACGTGTGCGTGATCAAGAGCATGCACACCGGAGCGATCAACCACGATCCGGCGGCAACGATGTTCCAGACCGGGTCGGTCATCGCCGGCCGTCCCAGCATGGGGTCGTGGGTGAGTTACGGGCTGGGCAGCGAGAATACCAACCTGCCCGCATTCGTCGCGCTGACTTCCAACGGGACGGCCAAGGCAGGCCAGCCGCTTTATGACCGGTTGTGGGGCGAGGGATTCCTGCCCGGCCGATTCCAGGGAGTCAAGTTTCGCGGTCAAGGCAATCCGATTCTCGACCTCTACAACCCGGCGGGTGTCTCTCGCGTTCACCGACGCCGGATGCTCGACACGCTCAACCGGCTCAATCGGCAACAGGGCGGCCGCTTCAATGACCCGGCGGTTGCCACCCGCATCGCCCAGTACGAACTGGCCTTCCGCATGCAAATGAGCGTGCCCGAGTTGATCGATCTCAGCAGCGAACCCCGCCATGTTCTCGACATGTACGGCCCACAGGCCACCCGGGTCGGCAAGTACGCGTACAACTGCCTGCTGGCTCGTCGACTCGCCGAACGCGGCGTACGGTTCATTCAACTCTACCACCGGGGCTGGGACGCCCATCAGAACACGCCCAAACAGGTTGCCGCCCAGTGTCGCGACACCGACCGGGCCACCACCGCGCTCCTCCGGGACCTCAAGCAACGCGGAATGCTCCAGGACACGCTGGTTGTCTGGGGCGGCGAATTCGGACGCACCATCTATTGCCAGGGCAAGCTCACATCAAAACTCTACGGTCGCGACCACCATCCCAACTGCTTCAGCTACTGGATGGCTGGCGCTGGGATCCGTGGCGGCATGAGCTACGGCGAGACCGACGATTACAGCGTCAATGTCGCCGAGAATCCCGTCCATGTCCACGACCTGCAAGCCACCATCCTGCACCAGTTGGGCATCGATCACGAGCAGTTGACCTATCGTCACCAGGGCCGCGACTACCGGCTCACCGATGTCCACGGCCAGGTCGTCCGGCCAATCCTGTCCTAGTCGGCTGGGCAACGGCCCATTCGCTCGTCCTAGGATTTCTGCGTCGCTCGCGATTCACGACGTCTGGAGGCCCGGTCGAGCATCGCCTGTGCCACGTCGTTGAGCAACAGGATTCCGATGATGAACATCAGCAAGCCGTTCGAAAAATGGGCCCCCGTACCATCAACGAGCAGCTTGGTGGCGATCACTGCCAGGATCGACAGCATCAGAACTGCGAAGTGCTTGTTCTTGGAAACGATGGCGCTGATGGGAATCATGCCGAAAATCATGATGACCGAGGAAATCAGAATAGCCGCAACCATCCACGGGAACTGGGTTTTGAGATCCATGATCGCCACCGCGGCGAAGACCGAATCGAGACTGAAGAGGATATTCATCGTGGCCAGGTAACCCACAACAGCCAGGATCCGAACAGCACCCACCTTGCTGCCAGCCGGCTTGTGGGCCACTCCCGCCATCTCCTCCCGCAACTTGTGGTAGTACTCCCACAGGGCCATGGCAAGAATCACCAGGCCGCCGACAAACAGGACCAGGCTCATCCAGGTCAGTTCGTCATGGTGGTTGCTGAACCAGCGGTTGGGAAACCACCGGGAGGCGGGAAGTGGGTTGTTCAAGAAGGAGAGTTGTGAGAGGAAGAACAGGAACCCGATCCGCAGCAGGGCGGCCAGGACCAGCGCCACCGATCGCCAGCGGAGATGCCGCCGGGGCTCCAGGTTCAGCCCTTTCAACGAAAATTCGATCAGCAGGGCATTGTCAATTCCAAGCCCGGTACTCAAAAACAGCAAGGAAACAAACGGTACGAAAACGTCCATGATCAACGTCCTTCCTGCAGCCGTGTCGACAGGATCTCGCGGGACCAGGTTCGATGATCACCGGGCCAACCACTGATCCCCAAACCGGGCTGGTCATTTCTTTTCGCGAGACTCCTCGCGGGCCATGAGTGACTCGAGTTGGACAATCTCTCCAGCTTGGTTGCCGACGGAAAATGGAACCTCATTGGAAGGACAACTTCCACAGCCCCCCGTCCCACAGCCTCCACCCAGCCGACTCGACCACATCCGGATGGTTCGTCGCGCCAGGACACCTATCGCGGCGACAACCAACAGCGCCGCCACGACCGATTGCCAGTCAACTGATCCCACGTGACATCCTCAAACAAAAACCAGGCTCGCACCGCTTCAGCGGCTCACCCCATCATCGAACCAACCTGGAAGGTTACCAGCGCCCCAATATAAGCCAGGACCGTCATGTAGACGAAGCAGAAAATCGGCCACCGCCAGCTATTGGTCTCTCGACGGATCACAACCAGCGTCGAGGCGCACTGGGCACACAGTGCGAAGAAGACCATCACCGACAGTGCAACCGGCACATCAAAGACCGCTCGACCATCCGGCCAGGTCGATGCCCGCATCGCGCCTTGCAGTCCGGAGTCTTCCTCGTCGACGTCGCCGCCCAGGCTGTAGATCGTCCCCAGCGTCGCGATGAACACCTCGCGGGCCGGAAATGACGCGATCGCACCAACTCCGATCCGCCAGTCCCAGCCCAGTGGCCGAACCGCCGGCTCGATCAGATGACCCAACTGGCCCAGCAGACTCTCTTCAATCAGCCGGGAGGTCTCCAGGTTGTGTTCTGACTTCAGGCGATCCAGTGATTCCTGTGTCGCCACGGACTCAGCCGCAGTCTCCAACTGCTCGATCTCCTGTTGAATCTCGTCCAACTGTGCACGATCGCCGGGAAAGGATCCGGCCGCCCAGACAACGATCGTCATGACAAAGATCAATGTTCCGGCCTGCATCACGAAAGCCCGGCCACGATCATACACGCGGCCGAACACGGCTCGTGGCGTGGGGACTTTGTACTCGGGGAGTTCCATGACAAACGGCATGGTCTCGCCCGGAAAAAAAGTGGTCCGCAACAACCACGCGACAGGGATCGCCACGACCGCACCCAGCAACGACATGGCAAACAGGACCAGTCCTCGCCACGTGATCCACCCGTCCAAAAGGCCTCCCTCAGGAATGAAGGCACCGATCAACACGACATAGACGGGAAGCCGAGCCGAACAACTCATCAACGGAGCGACCAGGATCGTGACCATTCGATCACGACGGCTCTCGATGACCCGCGTGGCCATGATCCCGGGAATGGCACACGCGAAAGACGACATCAGCGGGACAAACGACTTTCCACTGAGACCAAACTTGACCATCAGCTTGTCCATCAGGAATGCCGATCGCGCCATGTACCCACAATCCTCCAGCACGGCAACCAGCAAGAACAGCAGGACGATCTGTGGCAGAAACACCAGGACAGCACCGACGCCCCCGACGATTCCGTCAACCAGCAGGCTTCTCAAGGGCCCGGGCGACATCGAACCGGTGATCACTGAACCCAGCCATTCCTGGCCGTCCCCACAGGCGTCCATCAAGGGACCCGCCCACGAGTAGATGGCCTGGAACACCAGGAACATCAATCCAATGAAAATCACGAGTCCGGAAAACCGGTGCGTCAGGACACGATCGAGCTTGTCGCTGAACGTGACGCGTCGCTCTTGCGGCTCCGACACGACACCGGACAACAACTCACCGGCCCACTGGTACCGAACCTCCGCCTCGACAGCCGGAATCCGACAGCCTGACTCTCCCAGGCGTGCTCGTGCTGCCGACAGAGACTCCGACAGGTCCCCGGACGCACCAAGCAGCACCTCCTCGACGTGGCCACCGACATCCAGCAACAGGCGTTCGACCAGGTACGACGGCACATTCTCTTTGGCAACATCGTCGGCAAGCTGCTGGCACTCGTCGTAGAACTCGGCAGGAAACAACCTGGGCGTCTCAACCGTCTCTTGATCGAGGGCTTCGAACACGGCCGAAGAGATGGCATCCAGACCCGAACCACGGTGAGCCTCGGCCTCGACAATCGGAATCCCCAGCCGCTGCCTGAGCAGTTCGACATCGATTGTGATGTCACGACCGCGGGCCACGTCGGCCATGTTCAACACGAGCACTGTCGGACGATCCAGGTCCAGGACCTGGCTGAGCAGGTAGAGGTTGCGTTCGAGGTTCGACGCGTCGGCGATACAGACCACCGCGTCAACAGATCCCACATCCGGCTGCCGACCCATCAACACATCGACCGACACCATCTCGTCGGCAGACCGCGGCGAGAGACTGTACGTTCCCGGGAGATCGATCAAATCAACGGCACGACCATCCCACTGGACCCGCCCCACTTTTTTCTCGACGGTCACACCCGGGTAGTTCCCCACGCGGGTGTGAATCCCCGCCAGCGCACTGAACAGGGTGCTCTTGCCGGTGTTCGGATTTCCAACCAGGGCAACCTGCAACGGTCGGGCGGGCGGCGAGTTCACGGTTTCAGGCATATCAATCCAGGCCGACTGTCAGGTCAATCCACCGACTCGATCTGAATCCGGCGAGCCTCTCGACCACGCAATGACAGGCGGAAACCACGGACGAAGAACTCGATCGGATCCCCCAGCGGGGCGAACCCGATCACCTCAATTTCTTCACCCACCGTCAGCCCCATCTCCATCAACCGAACCGAAATCGCGTCGTCTCCGGTGACCTCGAGAATCCGCCCTTTCTGGCCTCGGTCGAGCGAATCTAGTGTGGTCACCGACATCGTGCGCCTGATCATGTGAACGACGAATCCAATAGGCCCAGTCTAATCCAGCGGCGGCCGTGGTTCGAGTCGCAGGCGAATGATGGCCACGCTCCGCTTTTGTCGCCAGGCGTCCCCGCCCGGGTCACCACGTCGCTCACATCAACTCGCGTGAACCAGTCCACCAGGAATGTTCAATCCGCCAGCGACTGTTGCAATCGGACAATCTCGCCGGCGAGCCGGAGTCGGAATTGGCGGTAATCACCCAATGTTCTCGCTCCCTGTTTCGTCGCCCGGTCATAGTGTCCACCCAACCGTCGACCGGTGGCCTCGCCCCGCTGATTCCGCGCCCGGTGTCCATTGATGTCGATCTTCTCGGTCAGTTCCTGCATGACTTTCCGGGCACGCTCCGCATCCTGGGCCAGTCCCTTCTCGGCAGCCCGCGCGACCAGGTTCGACAGGGTGGTCAAGTACCGGTGGTCGTCAACTCCCTCGCGGACCGCTTCCCATCCGATCGTCGGGACCAGGTCTCCAGGTGTTGGCCGGACGAATGAATAATGGAGTTCGGTATTGGCGACATCCTTGAGCACGGCATCCCAGGCGGTGGGACTTGTGTTGCCCGGATCGGCGTAGGCCCACAATGCACTTCCCTTGATCCCGGTCTTCCAACACCACATGCCAAAGTAGAATCGACTGCTTTCCGCATCGACCGGCGCCAGGTTGCAGTCATAGGACCACAGCAACTTGTCCATTTTCTTCGATGTCTTCACCAGTTCCTCGTCAAACCCGGCTCCGGCAATCCAGATGTCGTATTGCGATCCCAGTGCCTTGATACCGGTCGACCCGATCGCGGTCGTTGCCCTCACCTTGCGATGTTCGGGGTGCTGTTTCCGAAACTGGTCCAGCTTGGCGAACAGCCGCTTGGCGTTATCGATCCGCTCCTGGTTGCCCGGCTCATCCTGGAGATACAGTGCCAACTCGGGCCATTTTTTTTGCCTGGCCTGGTCGAGTACCGTTTTCCATTTCTCCGGCCCGACGGCATCCGCCCCCAGCCAGATAGCCGGAACCCCCGCCGTCATGAGTTGGCTGTCCCGCAGGACATCCATCACGTTTTCGAACGGCAATCCATAGGGGTACAGGGTCGCGGTCGTCATTCCGTGCCGCCGCATGTCCAGGAAGATCTTCTTCAGGTACGCCTCGGTTCGGAGCCGGGGTGGAATGCCCCAGGTCGGCAGATACATGAAGTAACCCATTCCCTCTGCCCGTTGCAGGTGAAACGGTAGAACCTGCAACTGGATGTCCAGTTTGCTGATTGTCACACCGTCGGCCGTGATTCCAATGCCACCCCGGTAAACCCCATCTCCGGCTTGGCCAGGAACATGTACGGTCAGCCAGAACCGACGGGTCGTGTGACGGGGAATGTCCAACGCCGTCTGCTTCTCGAGAAACCGCTCCATGTACATGTGCTGTCTCGAGTTGATCTGCCGCTTCCACAACTCGACGATCCGGATCTCGATTTCGCTGGTCGGAATCACATCGCCACGTTCATTCCTGAGATCACCAACGACCCTGGCACGAACATTGTGGAGTTTCCGCCCGGTGGCCCGTACAGAAAACGTCGCCGGCTCAAATTCACCGAGTGAGGCAGACAGCTTGATTGTCCGGAGATTTTCATCCGGGGCCGGCAACGTCGTGTAGGACCCTCGTGCAAGATAATTGCTGGCAAAGACAATCGGCTTCTCATCCGAGTTGAGGTCGTAGTTGGTTTTTGCCAGGGGTGTCACATCGACCGAGACGGCCGTCTTCGCCGCTCGCTCCAGGACCGCGGTACCGCCGGCGAACCCCAACGACGAAAACAACATCGGTTGATCAACACGCTCGAACAGCGGCGAGAAAGAACTGGTCTCTTTTGACTTGCTATCAAACCGGACCACGTTCACTCGCCAACTTGTCCCGTCCTTCACGCCCCCCAACTCCGACAGCGGAATCGCCAACTCGGCCGTCCAGGCCCCAGCACGCCTTTGAACTGCGGTCTGGATTCTCTTGCAGTCCCAGGACATGTCGGCGTCAAATTTTGCGAATCCACCCAGGGCAAAGCCCTCGCGTTCCATCTCGAAATCGCACTTGCGATCCCACAACACGTTGGCAGCCGTCAGCAGCAGGTGGTGGTACGACCCATTTCGGGTCGAGATGAAGAACTCGAGTCGATCGTCATCCGCCACGTGCATGTCATCCCGTTGCCGCGACCTGGCGGTCGCGGTTCCCCCGGCAGGATCGGCACATTGAGCGGCAACATAGAGGTTGTCGTCATCAAAACTCACGTGAACCGTCGTTGGCTTCTCGGCCGGGCGGGAGTCGTAATCGACCTTCGTGAAGTCATCCAGCGCCGCCTGGCCATTCCAGCACTCCTCATCGATCCGACCATCAATCCGGGGCCGACCGACCGTACGGCGAATTGTCACCTGGTCGTTGAATGTCTTTTGTTCGGCCTCGAACACCGTCCGCACTTCTTCTGGTGTCAGCGCCTTCTTGAGGATATAGGCTTTGCCCAGCGTCGCATCCAGGTGCCCGTTGCCCTCCCAGTGACCCAGGTGAACGCCCCTGGTGCCGCTGTAGTCAACCACCAGGTCCGTGGGAACTGTTCGTTCAACAAATACCTTTCCATCGACAAACAGTCGCTGTTTGCCGTCACCACAGGTGGACACGACATGGTGCCATCTTCCATCAGGCCAAACCCGGGAACTGCCACCAATGTGATAGAGCTTCTTGTCGGTGCCCTTGGCGTCGACATACATCGCCCGCGAATCCCCGTAGTAGTAGATGCCACAACCGGTAAACGCCCCACCGGTCTTGATCAGGTAGACCGCGTTGTTCTGGGAACTGGTTGTGCGAAACCACACTCCCATGGAATACGGTGGCTGGAGATGCAGGTCGGGGGCATCGTCCACCTTCACGCGGTTCCGCCGGGACCGCTGAAATCTCAGGCCCCGTCCCCAACTTCCGGACACCCACTCGGCACCCACGATCTGACCGTCGTGACCCTGACCACTGATATCTTTAAGGATTGTCCCGTTCCCTGCAGAGAAGTCCCACAGGGCCACCAGGTCCTTGTCAGGCGTCGTCACCTGCGAATGGGCCACCCCCACCACCAGAAGGTGGAACATCAACAGCGAGATTGCAGCTACCATTTTCATATCAATCCGACCTCCGAACAGGTGCACGATACCAGTTTCGCAAACCACTCGAGATTGGCAAACGCGTAACCAACCAAAGCAGCTTCGTCGGACCGTCGCACCGCCTTGATTTCAAAACCGATTGAATCCAGAAGATCGACAATCTGGTCATTGGATTGCCCGGGAGTCGACATTCACGCGGAAAAGGCAGTCGCCGCAAGTCTCGGCCAACGTGAGAGACATTGGTTGATAGAATTCAACGCGAGATAAGAATCGAGGAAAGATGCCGGGGACACAACACCTGGGCGTCTGGGGAACAAACCATGCAGTTTCAACGCCGTGATTTTCTCCTGGGCCTGGTCGCCGGTAGCACGGCCCTCGGACCGGGCTGGCTGGGCAATCGCAGTATCACGGCGTCCGAAACGGATGCCCTCGACGAGGCCCGCCGACAAGCCGCCCATCGCAGGCGACGCGTCATCTACAACAATGACGGGGACGACATCTGGGCCCGGGGCGCTGACACCCTCGACAAGTTCCTGGCGCTACGGCACACGCCGCTGCTGGGCACCCATGTCGACAGCATCTTCTACTCGACCACCCAGAGCTTCAACTTCTTCACCCACCAAACCAAGGTGGCCGAGGTTTTTCTTTCCAGGGCCGGCTCGTTCGCCAACAACAACCTGGCCAAGTTCCTGGCACGGGATACGGACGGCTTGCGGATGTCCAGCCAGTTTGCCCGCAAACACGGAATGGAAACGATCTGGACGCTGCGGATGAACGACATTCATGACTCCTTCACCCCACAGTTCCGTCCCAAGTGGAAACAGGCTGATCCTCGACGCATCATGTCCACGCTGGCCGAGGCGAAAAAACACAACGATCGCCGAAGTCTCTGGAGCCTGGTCGATTTCGAACACCCGGATGTCGAACCTCGCCTCCTGGAGATCATCCGCGAGGTCCTGAAAAATCACCCGGTTGATGGCGTCGAACTCGATTTCCTCCGCGCTCCCTTCTACTTCCGCACCACTTTCGAGGGCCGGCCGGCCACCGCCGCTCAAACGGCCATCCTCACCCGGCTGGTACGCAACATCCGCCAGGTTGTCGTGCAGGAAAGTGTCCGCCAGGGGAAGCCGTTCCTGCTCACGGCAAGGGTCCCACCCACGCTCGCACATGGTCGTAAGATCGGTATCGACACCCGGGCCTGGCTGGAAGAAAAATTGCTGGACACGGTGTCACTCGGCGGTGGTTACATCACGTTCGACCTCCCGATCAAGGAACTGGTCGCCCTGGGACGGAAACACAACGTCCCGGTTTATCCCTGCCTGAGTCAATCTGGCCTGATGTACCGGTCGCCACGTGGCCAGAGCAAAAAGCAACCTGTCGAGTCCTGGTTGGGAGCCGCTTCGCGGCTGTGGCATGACGGCGCCTCGGGGATTTACGTGTTCAACCTGTTCCCCGGTCCAGGAACACCCGCCGATCGGGATTATGCCCGCAAGATTCTCAGCCGCGTCGGTTCGCTAGAGAAACTGACCTCCCAGCCCATCCAGTATGCGATCTCCGACGCCGGTTTCTGGATGCCGGCGCATCACTGGGCCAAGGACGTGGCGGAATTCTCCAAGGCCCTGCCCGTGGCACTCAAACCCAATGAGTTCCATCAGCGACCGTTGCACGTTCCGGAAGACTTCAGCGGAGTCGGTTTCGACGTGACCGCTGAACTGCGGGTCGATTTCACGGGGCTCAAAAAAGAGAGCACACCGGAAATCCTGTTTGGTTCGGCCAACTTTGGACCGACCGGCGGAGGGAAGAAGGTGACTGGAGTCCACCGTTTCACGTGCAAGGTGCCCGTACAAGCCATCAAGCAGGGTGCCAACCGGGTGATGGTGAAAACCAGGGAGACCGGGGCCAGCCTGATCGGTGCGGAACTCTGGATCCAGCGGTAACCGGTACTCTACCGCGACAGCACAAAGCACTTCATATTGCCGTCACGGTCCCGGCAAAAGAGTCGCCCCCTGGAGAGTACGATATGGGGCCAGGCGTCGTTCTTCATGAGATCTTTTCGGCGCGCCAGTTCCGTGTATTTTTTGGGAGACCGAACGGCCGTCTCGGCAAGTACCAGATCACCACGCCGTCCCCAGACAATGATCCGGTCATCTGAGGTAACGATGCAGGAAGCGGTGTCTCCAAACACGCCTCCTCGCCAGATCGGTTTGCCTGTCTGGAAATCGAGGCAATATAGTCCTCGCCAACACCAGTAAACATGCCCCTTGTGAATCACCGGTGGGCAAACACCCGACGCATACGGCTGCTTCCAGATCTGCTTTGCACCGGAACGGGTGATATCAATTCGCGCGGTCGAATACTGGTTGTATTCCGAGGAAATGACGATCGAATTCTTTGACACCGTCGGCGTGGCCACGTTGTTGGCAAAATCCGTAGCCCAGGGGAACTCGGCAACCGTCTCCCCTTCGTGCCCCTGATCCAGGCGGGCGACCAGCAGGTTGCGAATTGTCAACACGGCCAGGCAAGGCAACCCCTCGACAACCATCGGAGCCAGTCCACCGGTGTGGCCAGCAGGATCTTTGGATTCCGAGACCCAACGACGACGGCCGGTCTTTTTCGAAAAGGCCATCAGGTTCCCTTCATCGTCCCCCACCTCGACAATCACTGTCTCACCGTGCAACAACGGAGCAGTCGTGTACCCGTAATCGCGAAGTCTCCGGCGGCCCACCTTGGGCCGCTGTGGTACCTGGTAAGCCTCGTACAGGTTCAGACCCCAGACCCGTTTTCCCTGCTGACGCGTGTCCCAGCAAATCAGGTCACCATCGGTACTGAGCGTGTAAAGATAACCGGTTGACATGTCGTAGCTGGGGCAGGAAGAGGGCCCCGAGTACAGTCCCTTGTCCCCATCACTCACGCGACCGTATTCGGGACAAGCGTAGGATTGGTGCCAGGCAACCTGGCCGGTCTTCGTGTCCAGGGCCCAGACGGTGTCCCGGCCATTCTTCCAACCCATCGTGTAGAGACGGTTGCCGATTACGATCGGTCCGCTGCCACCGGAGTTGACGTTGGCGCTCCAGAGCGGTTTCCCGGGTGGCCAGGTGCCACCTTGAAAGTGAGACGATTCGCTGACGACTCCATTGCGACCACTGCCACGCCAGTGTGGCCAGTCCCCAGCCGTGACCGAATGAGGCAGAAGGCACAACAGGAGTGTCGCGATTGTATTTCTCATGACACTTCTCGCTCCAACACTACTTCCAGGTCTCGATGACACGGCCACACGGTTATACTCGATCTAATTCGGGTTTCAGATTCAACGGCGAGATTCGAGATCCTTGCACTCTCAATAACATGACGCCAAGAACCTAACAATGTTGCGAATCCTCGGTTCAAATCGACGCGCCTGTGACGCTCTTTCCCGTCGTGACATGATCCAGGCGGGCGGGGCCTCTTTGCTTGGCCTGGGACTGGCAGACCTGCTGCACGCCAGCGAGGGGAACGAGCCGCAACTCACTCGTGGTTTCGGCCGGGCGAAGAATGTGATCCTGCTGTTTCTGTATGGAGGGGTCAGTCAACTGGACACGCTGGACCCGAAACCGGGTGCGCCGGAAGACATTCGAGGGCCCTTCTCATCGATTTCGACATCGCTGAACGGAGTGCAGATCAGCGAACACCTGCCGAAACTGGCCAAGATGGCAGACCGCGTGTCGTTGGTCAGGTCGATGACGCACCCTTATCCAATTCATGGTGTGGCGTTTGCGACAACCGGTGTGAAACACACCGATATCCCGATGGAACTCAACCGGGACGACAGCCGACACTGGCCTTACTTCGGGTCCGTCCTCGACTACTTGCACGAGGTCGACAATCCCAATGCTCCTCAGCCAGCGGTCCCAGCCACGATGCATCTGCCCTGGGTGCAAAGTTCGCGGTCTGGCCCACATAAGCGATCCGGCCTCTTGGGCGGCTTTCTGGGACCACGGTACAACCCGGTGGTTGCGGAATTCGTGGGTGATGCGACCAATCCGAGAACGTATCGCCCCAAAGATCCATACGGCGGCATCAAACAAGACTGCCGGTTTGAAATCCAGGGAACCGGATTGCCCAACGGACTGACAATCGACCGCCTGTCGACGCGAAGCTCTCTGCTCGATCAGTTCAATACCAGCCGCCGTGATTTGGACAAGTCGAAAATCGGTAGTTCACTCGACCGGTTCCGTCAGTTGGCCATGTCGATCATCGCATCACCACGGCTGTCCGAGGCGCTCGACGTCTCCAAAGAACCCGCCCCATTGCGAAATCGGTACGGCCACCATCTGTTCGGTCAATCGGCATTGTTGGCCCGGCGGTTGGTGGAGTCAGGCTCGCGTCTGGTGTCGGTGTTCTGGGACGAGTTCGCAGTTTCCTGCGGCACGTGGGACACGCATGAGAAGCAGACTCTCCGGCTGCGTGATGAACTCTGCCCCGGATTCGACCAGGCATTCACTGCGTTGCTCGAGGATCTGGACGACCGGGGCATGTTGGACGAAACGCTGGTGCTCTGTCTGACCGAACACGGGCGCACACCGAAAGCCGAGCGTCGCGGCGATTCCCTCGACGGTCGGGGGCACTGGTCAAAGGCGTACAGTTGCATGTTCGCTGGGGCCGGCATCCGCGAGGGCAATGTGATCGGCAAGACCGACCGCGATGCCGCATATGTCGTCGACAATCCAGTGTCGCCAAACGATGTCTTGCACACGATTTACCATCTACTCGGCATCAATTCTCATCGCCTGATCCCAGACCGCCTGGGACGTCCGCTCCCGCTTGTGGCAGACGGTGAGATTGTCTCTGACTTGCTGGCGTGACCCCGGCAAACCGATGTCGCCGAGCGATTCTTGCTGGCACTCAACTCGACCGATGATGCCACACAGTGGACCACACAGACACAGTCTGATCGAAATCCTGTGTTTGAACCGTCTGCCGGAGGGCGTGAAGCCGGCCCCTGAACGCAGCAAGCCCTTTGACGTTCTCGTCAAAGGGCTTGCCGTGGAAACGAGTCGGGACGACAGGATTTGAACCTGCGACCTCTTGACCCCCAGTCAAGCGCGCT
>CAWVUS010000015.1:0-41251 GCA_963933195.1 uncultured Planctomycetaceae bacterium | reverse complement strand
GGTCCACTTCGCTCGCGTCTGGAACTCCATCTTGGCCAGTCCGCCCTGGATGACCTGGAATTTCACGAGGCGGATGAGTGGGCGCGATCGATTCTTGGCCGTGACCCGGATTGGCCTGACGGCATTCTTTTGGCGGCCCGTGCTGCCGCGGGGCTCCAGGATACCGATCGTGCCCTGGAACTCCTGGAACAGGTTCCCGACGTCAACACACCCGGTGCTTTGGCCGCACGCTGCGAATCCGGCGACCTGTTGATACGTCGGCATCATCGGTTGTCAGCGGCGGAGGCCCAGTTTCGTCGTGTGCTCGCGCATGTCCCGGACCATCGTGTTGCCAATGATCGGCTGGCGTACCTGCTGTCAGTGGCTTCCAGGCGATGGGAGGCCATTTCGCCACGTATCACCATTTGCCGGCAAGACAATTTCAATCCACTGCACCTGAAAATTCTCGCCGTCGGGGAAGGCAGTTTTGTCCAACCGGAGATCGTCCAGAGATTTCGCGACGGAGATCCGGACGACCCGTCACCGCTTCTTTCAAAGGCCTGGATGGCTTTGGGTGCCCAGGATCTTCAACTGGCCGAGGAGATCTTACGGAATGCCGTGTCCCTGCGTCCCGAACTGGCCGAGTCGCAATCGATGCTCGGCAGTGTCCTGGTGCAGGCCGGCGACGACAGAGGATTTTTGGAGTGGTACACCCAGCTTCCCGAGAACTCGCGGAAGCATCCCGGTGTCTGGACTGCCATGGGGCGATTCGCCTCGGGGTTCAACCAGCCCGAAATCGCCTGCCGTTGTTTCTGGGAGGCCGTCAAACGAGATCCCAATCATCACCAGGCCAATTACCAGTTGGGGCAGCTTTTGACACGACTGGGCCGCGACAAGGACGCCGAGCCGTTTCTGAAACGGTCTCGCCAGATCAACCGCTACACCACCGGTGTCACGACTGCGTGGGCGTCGGAGCGGCTGGGTGAGTTGAAGATCGTGGCGGAAGTGGCCGAAGAACTCGGCCTGGTCTGGGAGGCCTATGGGTGGTCACTGTGGGCCCGCGAAAAAGGAGTCGAGGCGGCTGAGCCACAAGAATGGGCGGTTGCGACGGTTCGGCGATTGGAACCACGACTGTCTTCGCTCGATCTTGTCCGGACGCTCGACGAGGCGAATCCGGTCGCCCGGGTTGACCTGTCCAACATGCCACTTCCGGACTGGAGTGACGGGCCGACCGGCCGGCCCGCCGGAGGCGAGATTGCCGGTATCGACGTCAAGTTCCAGGACCGGGCGGCCACTGCCGGTATTCGTTTCCGGTACCTCAACGGGGGTGATCCGGAACACGCCGGTGCGAGTCGCATGTTCGAGATGACCGGAGGCGGGGTTGCCGCGGTCGATTTCGACCAGGACGGCTGGCCAGATCTCTTTCTGCCCCAGGGGGGAGTGTTCGATCAACGCGCGGCACAACAGCGGGATGTCGACAGGTTGTTTCGGAACACCGGGTCCGGATTCGAAGATGTCACCGTCCAGGCGGGATTCCGCGGAAACGGGTTCGGCCAGGGAGCCACCGTGGGTGACTTTGACGGAGACGGGTTTCCCGACATCGTCGTTGCCAACATCGGTGGCAACCAGTTGTGGGTCAATAATGGCGATGGCACCTTCAGCGACTCGTCGCGGCAGGCCGGTGTTGCGGGCAGTCGCTGGACCAGTAGTTGCTTGCTGGTCGACTTGAACGCCGACGGGCTGCCCGATCTCTACGCGGTCAACTTCCTGTCCGGAGACGACGTGTACACCCGGGAGTGCAACCAGATCCGGTCACCTGACCAGGCCGAAGACCTGGCCAAGGAAGCTCGTGGGCAATCCGGGACAATGCGGGCGGGGGTTTGTAGCCCATTGGATTTTCCATCATCACAGGATCAGTTGTTTCTCAATCTCGGTGACGGACGATTCCAGGACATCACTTCCGAGTCGGGGGTCCAGGTGCCTCGTGGAAATGGGCTGGGGATCGTCGCGGCGGATTTTTCTGGTACCGGGCGTCTGAGCCTGTTCCTGGCCAACGACTCGGTTCCCAATTTCTATTTTGTTCATCAGGGCAACAGTGACGCGGGGCTGCCGAGGTTTCGTGAACGTGCGATGCCACTGGGGCTGGCGGTCAACCAGGAAGGGCGTGCGGAGGCCTGCATGGGAGTGGCCACCGGTGATGCGGACGGGGATGGACGGCTGGATCTCTATGTCACGAATTTCCTCAACCAATCCAACACCCTCTACCGGAAATTGCCCCAGAGGGAGTTCTTCTCGGATATGACCCAGCGGAGCGGACTGCACGAGAGCAGTATCAGTCGCCTGGGCTGGGGAACCCAGTTCATCGATCCGGATCTGGATGGAGAACTCGACCTGGTGGTGACCAACGGTCATGTCGAGGCGTCTTCCAACAGCCGGGAGCTCTACGAGATGCCCGCCCAGTATCTGCACAACACCGGAGGGGGCCGGTTCGTGGAACTGTCGGCAGATCGGATTGGCGAGTTTTTCGAGAAGCACGTGCTGGGTCGCGGGATGGCGCGGCTGGACTGGAATCGGGATGGGCTCGACGATGTGTTGATCTCTCACATGGATGCACCGGTTGCGTTGTTGACCTGCACCTCGCCGAGCCACGGACACTTTGTCGCGATACGCTTGCGTGCCACCGCGACTGCCCGTGATGCCATCGGCACGCAGTTGACTCTTCGAGTGGGGGATCGCCGCCTGTATCGACAGCAGACTGCCGGCGACGGATTCATGGCCAGCAACCAGCGACAGGTGATCTTTGGAACCGGCAGCTCAACCACGGTGGGGCCGCTGGAGGTGCGGTGGCCCTCGGGGCGGGTCGACATCTTCAAACAGGTTCCCGTCGACAGGGAATGGATGCTTGTCGAAGGGCATCAGCCGGTTCGGATTCCACGCTAGAATCGCGGCCTGCCGGAGACGTCATCGTTCTCGACGTACCGAGGGGGTGAACGAGAACAGTTTCGACCGATCGAGGTGGAAGCGAAGTCGGATCGCTCGTCCCTGGATCGGCCGACAGTCGCTGCCGCCATTCCATCGCAGCGGGTGGCGTACGTCGTCGCCCCGAAACGGTTGGCAGTCGGCGAGGGTGAAACCGTCAATCGGATTCTTGTCGGAATCGAGTACCTCGACCCGCAGCGATCCTTTGCGAGAATCGACGTTGGCCAGGATCTGGTCACCCAGGAAAACAAACGGCCGAGTGGTCAGGACACCGGGTCGTTGGGATGACCGGGGCTGTACCGAAACGAAGCCATCCAGCCTCAGCGTGGCCAGGCCGATACCGCTTTTGGGTGGCCGGTCATCACCGTGATAATTTGCCCAGTGGCGACTGCCCAGCCCGGTGTAGTAGATCCAGATCTTGTCATCAAAAACCACGGGGGCGTGGTAGGAGTAGACCTGGCCCCAATCCCACTCCTTCTTGTGTTCTCCGTATGGCAGAAACACCTGGTTTCTGGCGATGGCTTCCCAGTCCAGGTCTTTCGAGAGATCGGCATACGGAATCACCCCGTTGGCCCCGACGCGGTTCCAGGTGAGACCATTGCGGCTGAACGCCAGTTGGACGTTGACCTTGTCCTGGAACAGCTTGTCCTTCGGGATGGGGCCCAGGGTCTCCCAGTTGTACATGTTGATGAGCCCAATGAAGCAGCCGGCATACGACAGGACCTTCATGCCGTAGGGTGCACTTCGGAATGGCAGGTCGAGCTTGGTGTCTCCAGGGCCGAAAACAGTGACTTTCGGAGACCAGTGCACAAAATCTCGGCTTTCGATCCTCGCGATGCCCCGGATGTTGGGTGGCCCCGTCCTGACGAATCCAAGGTAACTCTCCCGTTGGGGATCCCAGACAGGCGCACTCTGGGTGTCTCCGAAAGGAATCAACGGGTTGGTTGTCTCGGCGGTCCAGGTGATGCCATCAGGCGAGAAGGCAGCACCCATTTGCAGACTGCTGGAGTCTCCGTTCGGTTCGCTGTTGTAGAGCATCTTGTACCGGCGGCGGGGGTTCCCGGTTCGCAGGTCCTTCATGACACCCTGTCCCGAAAAACCAACGGTTCCCCGTGGTGGGAGGATCCTGTTGTTCCGTTCTGTGCTATTGATGATCGGTTTCTTCCAGGTCACTCCGTTTGTCGAGGTCAGGTAGGCATAAAGTCCCGTCGTGGCGGCCAGTTCCTTGCCCTTGTGTTTCCAGAGGTGCACCCAGGCCTTGAAGAGCCGGTCCTGGTGGTCATAGATGACCGTGCCGTTGGCGTAGAAACTATGTTCTTCCCATGGCAGGTCCGGGACGACCAAGGGATTGCGAGGGTGCTTGATCGGTTGGTTCAGGGCCTTGGTCAGCCCTGCTGCGGTGTCGATGACGTGGTCATCGATAAACAACTGCGTGCCGGAAATCAGAGGAGGGGCCGCTGCAACCACGGTGGTCGCAGCAATCGACAAGACCGCCAGGGCGATGGAGGCGGTTGTGGTCGAACTCCGTTGCATGGCTGACATCGAACGGGCTCGCTGTGTCCAACGAAGGGGCGGGCTATCGAGTTGTTGGAGTTGGCGTCTTATGCCACATCGAGTGCGGCCGCCAGACACCGACTGTAGACTAGTTGCAAAACGAAGTCATGTTCGCGTCTCCGAGACAACCCATGAATGCCATTTGCAAATGTCGAGAAAACGGCGAGATGAGTCGGTGGAACCGTGTGACTTTAGTAACGTTCCTGGTTCTCACATGGATCTCCGTATGGCTGACTCCAGTTCACGCGCGAGTCCTGTTCCTGGTGCACGCTGACGGCAACACGGCAGATGCGGATTTTGCCAGGGGTGTTTCGACTGCTCGTCCAGTGCCGACCAATGACTACGCGGTGGTGGGGACCAGGGATGGTGGGCGTTTTGGACGGGCGTTGGACATCACCCGCAGCAGTGCCAACTGCACCTATGCGGCTGCGGGAAATTTCGATCCCCGGCGTGGAACCGCCGAACTGTGGTTCCGTGTCGATAAGCACGCCAAAGGCCAGTATCACCCGCTGTTTGGCTGGTATCGATTGCCGAGGAAGCCGGGGGACAAAAAACGCGACAGCGGCTTCGAAGTGTACTTGCATGATTCGGTGATGGTGTTGGGGCTCTACACGCCCGAATACAAGGGGCACACACAACGCGTTCCCATGAAAGTCGGCCAATGGCACCACCTGGAGGTCAATTGGAATTGTCTCGAGGGGGCCGGCCGATCCGAATACAGCGTGTTTCTTGATGGGAAACGCGTGATCCGCGTGATCGACGGGGACGCGTTGACACCTGCTCCCGGTGGCTCCGACAAGTTGGCTGGAATGATCCACGTGGGCGTTTGGGATTACGGCTGGGGCATCTGCCTGTTTGGGATGGTTGATGAGTTGCGGATCAGTGACCAGGTGGAGCATCCCGGCGATTTTCAACCGCCAGAAAAACCCTATCACTCGCCGGGGACGCTCTTGTATGCCCGGGAGACTCACCAGGTGGTTGGCCGGCGGTTGAAGCAACTCGCCGCCGAAACCAGGGCATTGGGTGCGTTCTCCGGGGCCGAGGGCGATGGAGCGGCTGCGATGGTGATCCGGGAGGGCCGGGGTACCGTTGAAAAGGTGTCTCGTGTTTTGGCGACCATGACGCCCACCTTGAAATCAAAGGGTGCCGACGTGAAGCGGCTGGGCACGACGGTCGATGCCGCAGTGGCAGCGGTCAGCCGGGCCCGCGTGGCGGTTCATCGTGTGACTGCCGTGGCCACCGCGATGGCTGCCAAGGAAGACAAGCGATCCTTGCTCTTCAAGGATCTCAACGACGGGCTTGTCGGAGATGCCATCGTTCTCAATGGCAGACAACTCTTCATCGATCAACACGTCATCGAGGACATCCAGGGAGCGAAGCGAGTTCTCAATCAGCCCATCAAGCATCCTCGCAATCCTCTGCTTGTCGCCGATAAGCCGTGGGAGAAGACGATGTTGAATCGTGGGTCGGTGATTTACGACAAGCAGGCGAAGCTGTTCAAGATGTGGTACAGCGTTTACACGACCGACCTCGCGGATCAGTTGCTGTGCTATGCGACATCTGTTGATGGTTTGAAGTGGGACAAGCCGGCGGTCAATCCGACGGATGGATCCAATGTGATCCCCAACTTCAAGGCGGCCAATCCACCGAGCGTATTCAAGGACCTGCACGAGACGGATCCGGCCCGGCGGTACAAGATGCTCTACGGTGCGGGGACGAGTAAAAAATACACGACCAACGCGGCCTATTCACCGGATGGTCTCAAGTGGACTCCCGAACCGGCCAATCCGGTGATCCCGCACAGTGACACGTTGAATTCGTGTTTCTGGGATGCGGGGCGGAAACGCTACGTGGCCTTTGTTCGATTCGGGCCACCGAACATTCGGATGGTGTCCCGGGTAGAAAGTCCGGACTTCGTTCACTGGTCTCCCAAGGTGACGGTGATCGGGCGAAGACCGGTCGATGTGCCGTTTGATACGAAACTCTATGGCATGCGAGTCCTACCCTATCACGGGACGTTCCTGGGGTTTCTGTCGGCATACCATGGTGAGACGATCAAACCGATCCCCGAGGACAAGCTGTGGATGGATCGGACCAACGTGCAGTTGACGTTCAGTCGTAACGGACTCACCTGGGAGCCCGTCGGGCAATCGGGGACGATTCCTGGTGGGGATGCCCGGACAGGGAAACGTGACTGGAAGCGAATCGCCGAGCAGGCGACGTTCCTCCCCTATGGTGAATCCCGTGAAACCGATTGGGACTGGGGGCAGGTCTACCCCTTCGATCCTCCCTTGGTCGTGGACGACCAGGTCTGGTTGTACTACCAGGGACTGAAGGGGCGACACTGGTTCAAGTATCACAAGGACTCGCTCGAGAGCGGATTTGGACTGGCGACGATTCGCCGGGACGGTTTTGTGTCGGTCGATGCACCGGGGGCCGGGATGCTGCAGACCCGTCGCTTTATCGCGATCGGCGACACGCTGGTGATCAATGCGAACGCCGGGGAGGGAGAGATCCGGGTCGAAGCTGTTGATGCCCTGGGACGGGTGGTCAAGGGGTTCTCTCGGGACGACTGTGACCCAATCCGCGGGGACAAGGTCAGGCACGTGGTGTCGTGGAAAAAGGACGCAAACTGTCACTCGCTCCAGGCACGGCCCATCAAGCTACGGTTTCATCTCAAGCGGGCGAAACTGTATTCCTTTGAATTCCAGATTCGTCGCAACAACTTCGTGCCGCTCTCGTATTCACAGAAGTGAGCCGATGGCGATCTCGCTCGGATGCCGGCTCTAGTCCCTGTCGGCGCGAAGCACCGAAACGAACGCCTTTTGCGGGATGTTGACCTGGCCAAACTGTTTCATCTTGGCCTTGCCCTTCTTCTGCTTTTTCAGCAGCTTGTTCTTGCGTGTCACGTCGCCGCCATAGAGTTTTGCGGTGACGTCCTTTCGGTAGGGCTGGATCGTTGACCGGGCGATGATCGTGCCACCGATAGCTCCCTGGATCGGGATCTTGAACTGGTGTCGCGGAATGGCCTCGGCGAGTTGGTCGCAGTAGTGAAGAGCCCGTGCTCGTGCCTTGTCGCGATGCACCAGGTAGGAGAGCGTGTCGACCGGTTCCTTGTTGACCAGGATGTCGACTTTCACCACGTCGGACGGGCGGTAGTCGACCGGGACGTAGTCGAACGAGCCGTAGCCTCGCGTGACGGTTTTGAGCTTTCCGTAGAAATCAAAGAGGACCTCGCCAAGTGGCATCTCGCTCACCAGTTCCACCCGGCCTGCTGAAAGGTAGTTCATCGTCTGGCCCTCGGAGCGGTGTTCGCGGCACAACTCCATGACCGGGCCGACATAGTCCTCCGGGGTGAGGATAGACGCCTTGATGAAAGGCTCTGCGACCGAATCAATCGTGGCGGGGTCCGGCCAGTAGCTGGGATTGTCGACGTCGATCGTCGTCCCGTCTTTCCGGCCGACCGTGTAACGGACTGAGGGAGCCGAGATGACCAGCCCGATGTCAAATTCTCTGCGGAGCCGTTCCTGGATGACGTCCAGGTGGAGCAGGCCCAGGAACCCACAACGGAATCCGAATCCGAGTGCCGCGGAACTGTCTTTTTCGTAGGTGAGCGCCGCGTCATTTATCGCCAACTTGTCCAGGGCCTTGGTGAGGTCCTTGTACTCGTCGGAGTTCATTGGATAGATCGACGAGAAGACGACCTGCTTGGCTTCCTGGTAGCCCGGGATTGGTGTCTCGGCCGGCCGGTCGGCGAGAGTGATAGTGTCACCGATCTCGATGTCGCGAACGCTCTTGACTCCGGCGACGATGTAGCCGACTTCCCCGGCGCTGAGTTGCTGTTTGGGGGTGAGTTTCAGCTGGTTGTAGCCAATTTCCTCAACCGTGTAGTCACGATCCGCATGCATGAAGTGAATCGTGTCGCGGGTGTTCAACGTACCCTCCATGACCCGGCACTGGAGAATCACTCCGCGGTAGGAGTCAAAATGGGCATCAAAAACTAGCCCTTTCAGCGGGGCGTCCGGGTCCCCCTCGGGGGGCGGCAAATGCTCGACGATTCCGGAGAGCACGTCTTCGATTCCCTCACCAGTCTTGGCGGAGACCGGGACCGCTTCGAACGGGTCCAGGCCGAGGTCCTCGTCGATCTCCTCGCGAACACGGTCCACGTCGGCTGCGGGCAGATCAATCTTGTTGATCACCGCCAGGAGTTCCAGGTTGGTTTCCATCGCGAGGTACAGGTTGGCGACGGTTTGTGCTTCGACCCCCTGCGAGGCATCGATGACGATCAGGGCGCCGTCGCAGGCCATCAGCGATCGTCGGACTTCGTGCGAAAAATCCACGTGGCCGGGCGTGTCGATGAGGTTCAGCAGGTAATCCTGCCCGTCGGGTGCGTGGTAGGTGAGCGTGATGGAATTGCTCTTGATCGTGATGCCACGTTCTCGCTCGATGTCCATGGCATCGAGCATCTGGTCGCGAAATTCGCGTTGGGTCACCGCATCGCATGCCTGGATCAGGCGGTCAGCCAGCGTCGATTTGCCATGATCCACATGGGCGATGATGCAGAAATTCCGGATCTGTTTCATGCGTGGTAGCCGGGTGGAAACGGAGTTGTTCTGGTGAGTTGGTGGGAAATGAAGACAACTGCGAGGTGACTGAAGAATCGCCAGCCAACTCGAATTGAATCTACGTGGTCGTTTTTCGCTTCTGTGAACTGGGGCTCGTCGCCGCAGGCGTTTTTGTGGCCGCCTTGATACGGATGATCCTGTTTCCGTGGTGGGTACGACCGTTCATGTCGGTGGCACGAACGTGCAACGTGTGGACGCCGACGGTTGGTTTGTTCGGCAGTTTTGCGTGCCAAAGATGTGGGCATTTCTTGGGATTCGGTAGATCTCGCCACGGCCTGGCCTTGATGGCCTGTTCTCCCTTTCGGAGTGATGCGTACCCGGGGTCATTGATCACCCGGCGGTCCATCCTGGTCCACTTGCCAGTCTCTCCGAATCGCATTTCCACCGTGGATTTTTCCGAACCGTTGAAGACGTTCACGAAAATGTCCGTCTCAGCGGCCTTGTCCGTCGTGACAGCCTCGGGAGACTGGATGTTCATCTGGTAGCTGGCCGGCCGGCCGGCTGCCTTGAAGTCCAGCGTGTACTTGTGTCCATCGAAGCTGATGATCGAGTACCCGTTGGGGGCGCCGTCGGCCATGGTGGTGTGGGGAATTCCTCGCTCGTCGGGAGCCCCCGACCACCAGCTGCCACTTACGGTCACGTTGATCACGTGATGGTGGGGTTCGGGGCCCCGCCAGCCATCTTTGCGAGTGATGAACCGGTGCTCGTGATGGTGCGTGTGTCCGGAGATGGACATGCAGAACGGGCGTTGTTCGATCAGGCGGTACAGTTCCGTGCGATCGTGTACGTCGATCAGTGGAATGTGCATCAGCAGTACCACCAGTTGGTTCTTGGGGATCATGGCCAGGTCGTTGCGGATGAAGTCCATCTGCCGTTTGCCCAGTCCACCACGATATGTCCAGTTTCCGGACTGACCGGACTGCAGCCAGTCGATGTCGTCCAGGACCATGAAGTGCACCGTGCCGTAGTCGAACGAGTAATACGATGGGCCGAAGGTGTTCTCGAAGGTCTCGTTGACATGCCGGCGGCTCTTCGCGTCGGTGTTGATGTCGTGGTTGCCGATCACGTTGTACCAGGGGATTCCCAGTAGCGCGATCGCCTTCGCCTGCGACTCGAACAACGAGAGGTCGTCGAACATGATGTCGCCCAACGTGACACCCATTGACGCATCGGTGCCGATCAATTCCTCGACCACGTCGTGGGTCACGTAGTCGATTTCTTTCTGGTCCCGGGGCTGAGGGTCGCCAAACAACAGGGCCTTGAACGTGTCCGGCTCGCGTTGCGGGTACAACGGGAAGTCGACGGAATCGGGCAGCGGTCCGGTTGGCTTGACGCCGGGGTACTTGGACGCGGGTGACCCGTCGGGTTTGTGGATGTAGTAGAAGCGAGGCAGCATGTGGTCATCGATCGGAGTCCGCCAGCCTCGCGGCTTGATCACGAACAAGGTGGTGTCATCGGTGACCGGCAGGCGATATTGACCGTGCTTGTCGGTTGTGACGATCTCGCGGCCGTTGGATACCCGAACCCTGGCCAACGTTTTTTCGCCGGCGTCGAGTTTTCGGTTTCCGTTGGAATCCTGGAAAACGTAACCGGTGGCAAACTGCGGGCCGGATGGGGCTGCCGGGCCGCTGACTGATGCCAGCCCCAGCGGGATGAGAACCGAGATCAGGACGAGCCATTTCTTCATACGGCACCTCGGGGATTTCTTTGTGTTCTGTCGGGTGAACCGGAGCGGGGACTTCTTGTCTGGACCATCATAGCTGGTCAACCATTTCCAGTCGCTAAACGGAGTGGTCGTTGCAGTGGGGTTGTCCAATTGGTTTGCCAGAATTTTGGGTGGCCCAGACGCAAAATCCGGCAATCCCGTTTCCTGTCGATGACGGATGACTTGCTGGCACGGTCCGGGTTGTCCAACAGTTGATGGGCCAGGTTTTTCAAGTGCCTTGGAACTGATGCGGGCGACGCGACGTCCAATACACATGCCAAACGGTGGGGCGTTGTCGAATGAGTCTCGCAAGGAGTCACAAGATGATTGTTCGAATTCTGGTTGCTGTGACGGCTGGTGTGTTTGTGGTCGCTTTAGCTGGTTGGACCACAGGTGCTGAGGGTGATGGGCCGCCGGATGCAGACACCAGGGGTGCTGGGCCGCCGACCCCGCAGAAGTGTTGGGCGGCGCCCGCTGTGGCAATCGAGATCGATCTCTTGCTCGACTTGCCTGCCGAAATCAATCGCACGAAACCCGAACAGATTACGTTCCGTCTTTTCAACAAGGGGAAAGGACCGGTGACGTTGGTGATGCCAGGGGACGGTAGCGATGCAGGTTGGCGAACCCCAGTTGTCGGCTGGTCATTCCTTCCGGTCGGTTCCAAGAAATCTCATCCCACCCATCCGAAAAACGGTGTCCTTGGACGCTGCGGCAATATCAACACGCTGGAGCCACATGAGATCTTCGTTTTGAGGCCCGGCGATGGTAAGGATCTCAAGCAGTGGGTCGGTTTCTCGCAATTGCCTCCTGCCGGGACGTACCGGGTGGTCTTCTATTACAGCAATCTTCCCAGGATGAAATGGTCGGGGCTTCCATCCATTGAAGGGCATGATCCGGCCGCGATGGTCCGCCTCCAAGAGAGCACCCCCGTGTCGCTTGTTAGCAACGAGGTGGTGGTCGAGATCTCCGACTGAGCCGTGGCCGGTGAGGAAGTGTTTGCCAGGCTGGAAACCGACGGCCAGGTTGTGGTCGTGAGTTTTCGGGTAACGCTTGACGGGTTGAACAGGCGGCTGTCTGATCGTGTGCCGGTGGGGTGTTGCTGACATACTGAGAATCAGCTGACACGGGATCATCCGGGGGCCGTGGTGATAGAGAACAGGGAGACCAGTTGATGGGTGGTTGTCTCGATTCAGGGCAACAGCAGTCCTACCGCGATGATGGAGTCTTGTGTCCGTTGGCGGTGTTGACCGGGACGGAAACCTCGTTCGCCTGTGAACAGGCGCTGGCATTCCTGGGGGCCCAGGGGCCGGAGGCCCGGTCGGTCGATTCGTCGCAGTCGCACCTGTTTTTTCCCTGGGCGTTCGACCTGGTCACCAATCCTCGTGTCCTGGACGCAGTCGAGGGGGTTCTCGGTCCGGACATCATTGGCTGGGCGACAACGCTATTTGCCAAACCACCGGGCGATTCATCCCGGGTCACCTGGCACCAGGATGGGACTTACTGGGGTTTGGATTCCACGCGGGTGACGACCGCGTGGATCGCACTGACTGTCAGCAATCCGGCGAATGGCTGTATGCGGGTTGTTCCGGGGACCCAGGAACTGGCCATCCAGCCTCATCTCGACACGTTTGCCGCGGACAACCTCTTGTCGCGGGGGCAGGAGATCCAGGTTGAAGTCGACGAGGCCGAGGTGGTTGATCTCGTGCTGGAACCCGGCGAGATGTCTCTGCACCATGTCAACCTGGTGCACGGATCGGATTCGAACACCACCGATGGCTGGAGGGTCGGGTTCACCGTGCGGTACATCACTCCCGACGTTCGCCAGGAGGGAGACACACGCCCGCTGGCCGTGTTGGCCCGGGGCGAGGATCGGTTTGGGAATTACCAGTTGATTGATCGGCCGCCTGAACGTTCTCTGGACGACGCCGTGGCAGCTCTCGGCGAATTCAACCAGGAATTCCTTTCGAGATTGATGCCATCGCAGGAGCCACCGGGTTGATCGCTGGCTCCGGGCACTCGGCTTGCCAGCTTCCAACAGTTGTTTGCGGCGATGCCGGCCATGGCATCATCTAGACGGTGAATTGGAGGCTGCTGGGTTCACCCGCTGCGAGAGCTGCACAGTGAGCCTCGAAATTCAGCATGTCCAGGAAGCTGGTCCCGTCGCTCATCTTGCCGATCATGACGCTTTCGGTGTGTTGGATCGTCTCGGCAATCGGCAATGCGGCAGCGAATTCCTCGGAAGTCGCGATGACAAGTCCGTCGTCGTCACCAAAGAGGATGTCCCCGGGATTGACTGTCACCCCGCCACATGTGATTGGGATTTGCGTCTGGCCAAGGTTCGACGTGGTTCCGGCATAGGGCGTGTGTGAACGGGCGTAGTAGGGGAAGTCGAGTTGCCGGATGGTCCGCGTGTCGCGACAGGGGCCGTCGATCACGATGCCGGCCAGTCCCTTGCGGATGGCCTCGGTCGGAAACAGGCTCCCGGAGACCGCGCGGTTGCTTCCCTGGGAATCGACCACGAGCACCTCATCGGCAACGGCGTCGCGCAGTCCGCGGATGACTGCCAGGAAGTCGTTGTGGCAACGTACCGTGTGGGCTCGGCCGAACAATTTCAGGCCCGTGCGGATCGGGCGGATGGTCGGGTCTGCCACCCGCAATGCTTTGATCGTCGGGTCGGCCGCACGCAGGGCCTTGTTGGCGTCGCAGACACAGGCCGTGTCGAGTGGCAACAGTCGCGTTTTCAGTTCTTGAAAGTCCATTTCGTGGTCGCCCTGTTCTGTTTACCGGTTTGGGGTCGTGTCGCTTTGGTGCGTTTCTGACGGATCGTCGAGAATCAGCCTCGCCCGGTCGTCTTCGGTGATCGTGTTGCGTTGGTTGCTTCCGATGAACCAGAAGGCGATTCCGCACAGGCACAGGGCAGCCAGTATGGCCCATTCGATGGGCTTGAGGACCGCCGGACTGTTGGGGATCGCCATGGCCAAAACGACCATCAGGGATCCCACCGCGGCGCAGCCGGCCACCAATCTTCCGGCAGGGAGACGGTAGGGGCGTTCCAGTTCCGGCGCGATCACTCGCAGTCGCAACAAGGACAGTGCCACGCCGACGAAAGCCACCGAGATGCAGAAGGACCCGACGTTGACGAAGGCCAACAGCGCGCCGCGTCCCAGGCAGGCCGCTCCGGCTGTCACCAGTCCACTGAACAGCGTGGCTCGGACCGGAGTCCCATAGGCAGCGTGAACCTCGCCAAACCGTGGATCAATGATCCGTGCCCGGCCGAGCGAAAACAGCACGCGGGTTCCGGCCAGGAAGAACCCGTTCCAGCTCGTCAACAATCCGATCACGCCGGCCGACAGCACCAGGTTGGCCATGGCCGGTGATTCGAAGGCAGACCGGAAGGCCGTGGCCGTGGGGAGTTTTTCCTGGACCAGGTCCTGCCAGGGGGTCGCCATTCCGGCAGCCAGGATCACCAGGATATAGAAGGCGGTCGAACCGATGATTGCCAGGATGATGTAGAGTCCCAGTCGCCTGGCCGGCTGCCCCGGAGCCCGTTCTTCGGCCGCCTGGGGAATCGTGTCGAAACCGACGAACATGAACGGCGCCATCACGAAGACAACCAGGATCCCTTTCCAGGTTTCGGTGAACGATCCGCCGACAAAGTGAGGTTCCAGGTGGTGGGCACTACCCTGCCCGATCCCGGCGACAACAAATAGCAGTGTGCATGTAACCAGGAGTCCGGTCAGGATGACCTGGAGTCTCATGGCAACCCCGACGCCCAGCAGGTTGACTGTCGTGATCAGCGCGGTGAACAGAAACGCCAGCAGCAGGTGTGGGGCGTACACGGTCCAGCCACCGATGACATACAGCGGGTAGACGTCCAGTTGGGGAAACAGGTAGGCCAGCACCATGCCGATCGAGACGGCTTCGAAGGCGGAAACCGCCAGGTAACCGAATGCCAGGGACCAGCCGACCAGGAAGGCCTTGTCGGTCCCGAAGGCACGGTAGGCGTAGGCCACCTCGCCCCCGGTGACCGGCAGCATCGGGGTCAATTCCGCGTAGCAGGAGCCGATCAGGATCATCAGCAGGCCACCGGCAGCGAAGGCCAGCATCGTCCCGGCGGGGCCGGCGTGTTGGAACCAGTCGCCCAGGGCGGTGATCCAGCCGACTCCGATCATCGATCCGAACGCCAACGACAGGAATCCCAGTCCGCCGATGGTCCGTTTCAGCCGGGGACGTGCCAGGGGCTCGCTGCTCATGTCCGGTCCGCTTGTTGGCAAGAACGAGAGACTCGCCGGTGGCCGGCGTCGGGGCAAGTCACCGAATCGGGCTCGGTGTCATTGGATACTGGGCCGACACGGGCGGTCAGAACAGTTCCGCGATTGGCTCGCCATGGTAGATCTGGTGGGGGCGGTTGAGGTCGTCCTGCCAGGCGGCGTCGTGGGGGATGCCCAGTGAGTGGTAGATGGTCGCGGCGAGGTTCTCGGGTTTTTGTGGATTGGCGGCGGGATAGCCGGCGATCTTGTCCGACGATCCCACCACAGTGCCGCCCCGGGTTCCTCCTCCCGCGAAAAAGACCGTTTGCACGGCTCCCCAGTGGTCGCGTCCGGGTAGCTTGTAGTGCCGGTTGGTTTCGAGCTTGGGAGTTCGCCCAAATTCTCCGGCCATCACGATCAGGGTGGATTCGAGCAGTCCCCGGTCGTGCAGGTCATCGAGCAGGGCCGACAGGCCGCGATCGGTTGGTGGGAACAGCTTTTCCTTGAACCGCGGGAACGCATCCCCGTGCGTGTCCCAGGTCTCGTTGTTTCCGAGGTTGACCTGGACCAGGGGGACACCCGCCTCGATCAGTCGGCGGGCCATCAATAGCGACCAGCCGTAACTGTTGCGGCCGTAGCGATGCTGCTCGGTGTCTTTCTCGTTGGTGACATCAAAGGCGTGCTGCACCTTGGGGTCGTTGAGCAGCGAGATGGCTCCGTCACGGAGGCGACCGAAACTGCGGGCCGATGCGGCCTCGTCGAGATGTCGTTGTTGACGCTCGATGCTGCGGAGCACGTCGAGTCGACGAGTGAATCGCGCCGAGGTCAGGCTGTGGGGCAGAGTCAGGTTGGGGGCTCGGAAGACCCGGTCCTCTTCCCGGAATGGCAGGCCGAGGTTGGGGAAGTTGTATTCGGGATAGGCCCCGCGTTGGATGTTGTGGTAGGGAGACGCCTCGATGAACCACGGGTCGTGCCGGTACCCCATCTGGCCGCCGAATTGCCCGGGTATTGTCCCACCCGACCAGTGAACCAGCGTTTCGGGGACCACGGCGGCCGGCGGCAACTGGGTGTTCTCTCGAGCCAGTTCCGGATGGTGGGTCACGGCGTACCCGGCGTTCGAGAGAATGGAGGGGTAGTCGCCGGGGCGTGGTTGACGGTCGCCCCGGAATCCGAGATTTTTGACCGAGCGGCCGGTGAGCATGAAGTAGTGGCCGAGCGTGTGTCCGTTGGTCGAGTGGGTCATCGAACGACAGGTCGACCACAGGTGGCTTCGTTGGGCCAATCCGGGCAAATGCTCGCAGATGGTCACACCGGGTGTCCGCGTGGCTACCGGGCGGAATTCGCCACGGATTGAAACCGGGGCATTGGGCTTCAGGTCGAAACTGTCCTGCTGGGCAAGTCCACCCGAGAGAAAGATGTAGATGCAACGCCGGAATCCACCGGGAGAACCCGTGGCGGCCGGGGCTGCCTTGAGGCTTTCGACCTGGTTGATTCCCAGCCCCAGCAAGCCGAGTGTTCCTGCCTGGACGGCCGTTCGCCTCGAAATCAGAGGGTGCGTTGGTGTCGGCAGGGGGCGTTGCATGTGTAGCAGACCTTTTCGTGTAGGCCAGTGCTGTCCTGATCAGAGACTCATATGATACGCCAGAAGTGGCGGGAGGATCTACTCGGAAGTTTTCTGGCAACGGTGTTGCTGATGGATGGCCGATGAACAAGGTGAACGCGTTGTGAGGCGGTCTCCATGAATATCCACTTCGTCGTCCGGAATGGGATTCGTGTAACGGGTTGAATCGGAGTACAATCTCCGCCGGACCATCGAAATCCTGTTCCGGTGAGATCAGGGCAGATGCTGACCGTTTTTTCCGGTAAGAAAATGAAGAG
The DNA here is from genome assembly GCA_963933195.1 of uncultured Planctomycetaceae bacterium. Taxonomy (GTDB): domain Bacteria; phylum Planctomycetota; class Planctomycetia; order Planctomycetales; family Planctomycetaceae; genus UBA8437. The sequence goes on along the minus strand of CAWVUS010000015.1, from coordinate 24,281 downwards.
CCGGCGTCGCATGTCGCGGCGTTCGTTTTTGCAGGTCGGTACCTGTACGGTCGGCGGATTGTCGCTGAGTGACGTCCTGGCTCTCGAGGCGGCCCAGGCTGTCGAGACGCCGTTCGTGAAGGATCTCTCGGTCGTGTTCCTCTATTTCTCGGGGGGAGCCAGCCACATCGAGACGTTCGATCCGATGATGGACGCCGCACCGGAAATCCGCAGTCAGACCGGCGAGGTGGCGACGACGATTCCGGGAGTCTCATTTGGTGGCACCTTTCCGCAACTGGCGCGGCACGCTCAGGAAATGTCGGTTGTGCGATCGTTTCACCATCGCAACACCGATCATGTGAAGGCGCACGTCGAAGTTCTCACCGGCGGGATGGATCCGACCGGTCAGCGAAAAACCGGTTTCAGCATGGGGTCTCTCTACGCCCGGTTGGCTGGCACGAACAGTCCACGGACCGGTATGCCGGTCTACAGCCTGCTCACCACGCCAGAGATCGACCCGCAATATCGACAGGAGTTGACGCGGGTCCGGCGTGGATCCTGGGCCGGGGCACTCGGTTCGCCCTATTCGCCTTTCGAACCGGGCAGCAAGAGTGCGATCGTCGACAACATGACGTTGAATCTGCCGCAGGATCGTTTTGCCGACCGCCGGCTGCTGCTCTCCTCGCTGGATTCCTGGAAACGTCGCCACGATCAGATTGCGTCGGTGGGTGGGTCGTCGAAGTTCAACGACCAGGCCGTCGATCTGCTGCTTGGCAGTGCCTCGAATGCACTGGACATTTCCCGGGAAAATCCCGCCCTGGTCAGGCGATACGACACGAGCCATATCCCGGTGGGGTTCAAGAAATTCAAACCGTCTCCGTTGGGCAAGCAGATGCTGATGGCGAGGCGGCTGTGCGAGGCCGGGTGCCGGTTCGTTACGGTTCACAGTCCCGGATGGGACATGCACGCCGACAAGAACAACCCGGGGATGGTGACCGGCATGGAAATGCTGGGCCGGACGGCCGACCAGGCCGTTTCGACGTTCCTGGAAGACGTGGCCGAGCGAGGACTCTCGCGGAAGATACTGCTGATCCTCTCGGGTGACTTTGGTCGGACTCCTCGAGTCAACAAGAATGGGGGCCGGGATCACTGGGCACGATTGAGCACGCTGGCCTTTGCCGGGGGCGACTTGAGAATGGGAGAGGTTGTGGGGAAGGCGGCTCGCAACGGAGGAGAACCCCAGTCGTTTCCTGTCTCACTCTCCCAATTCCGGGCGACGGTCATGCAGAGCCTGATTGACGTGGGGCAGTTCCGGGTCAACAGCAGTGTTCCGCGGGACCTGGCCGCGCGGGTGGAGAATCGCACTCCCATCACCCAGTTGATGCCCTGAACGGCTGTCTCGAATTTTCTCTTCGACGACGAATCGGGGTTGGGGCTCGCTGCTTGCTCCCCCCTGCCCCGGCGTGTAGCTTGGAGCGTCTTGGCGGAGCCGATAGGCTTTCTTGAACAGGCTTCCCCGATCAACGATGGCCCCGACCGCAGAGACTTTTTCCAGGAGTTCCAATCATGTCACGCCGTTCGCTTCACATCATGGTTTCGGTTTTGTTGGGCCTGGCCCTGCCGGTGTTTGCCGCAGACAAGGTTGAGCCGGTGCGGATGGGCAGTGGGCTGATGACATTTGATACCGTTCCGGGTTGGGGACTGGGCGAGGATGGCAAGTCGCTGATTGGTCCGACACATGGCGGCGTGGTGATCGACAAGGCCGGCAACATCTACACCAGTGCCAACATGGGTGTCTTTGTCTTCTCTCCCGAGGGAAAGGTCATCCGCAGGTTCCTGGGACCGAATTACTCGAATATCCACGACGTGGAGATTCGCCAGGAGGGCGACGACGAGTTCATCTACGGGGCAAGAAACGCGGATGCCGAGGGGATCAAGTTCCACTCGGTGACCGGCGACATTGTCCTGAAACTGCCGTTTCCCAAGGAATCGGGATTGAAGTTGAAGCGATTCAGCCCGACTGCGATCACCGTGGCACCCAACGGAGACATCGTGCTCTCGGACGGCTACGCCAGCAACCACATCTTCAAGTTCGACAAGACGGGCAAGTACCTGATGCATTTCGGGACGAAGGGCAATGGCCTGAAGCAGTTCAACACCGCCCACGGCATGACGCTGGATACCCGTTACGATCCGCCACGGCTGTTGGTTTGCGACCGTAACCACCAGCCCAAGGGGCGGTTGCTGCACTACAGTCTCGACGGCAAGTTCATCGCCGTGGTCGTGACCGGCCTGGGGATGCCCACCTCGGTGGCCGTCCAGGGTGATTACGTCTCGGTGCCCGACCTGCATGGCCGCGTGGTGATCCTGGACAAGAGCAACACGATCATCTCGGTCCTGGGCCACAACGTGAATCCCAAGACACGGGTCAACTTTGGAGTTCGCCAGGAGAACTGGATCGAGGGTGTCTTCAGTGGCACCCACGGTTCCTACTGGGACAAGGACGGCAACCTCTACGTTCAGGATTGGAACGTTTCGGGCCGGCTGATGAAGTTGGTCAGGACCAAGTAGCGGCCAGGTGGTCAGCGGGTGTGACGGCGTCGAAAGACTTGCCAAGCTTCGCATCGGCAACCCCGGGCTGGAATTCTGTGAAACCGTTCCGGGCCACGGCCGTGTGCTGAATGCCAGTGGCCTGCCCTTTTCTTTGTGTTTCCCCGGACGACTCTGCTCATGATCAACCTCTCCGAGGTCCAGGTTGCATCTCCTCGTGTTCACGACGTGTCATGTGATCCGGGGTGCCGGTGGTCCAGCCACGTGGGAGTGGCACTTGATGCGGCTCCCGATTCAGACGCGGCGCCTGGCCCGGAAGCCACCTGGGCGACCGATGCGGTTCGAACCGGCTTGTGTGGCACGGTGAGTCCGCGGGTCGTGAAATTTCCCGACGGGCTGTACCGGGTCTTTTATTCGCAGATTCTTCCACGCGAGGGATTTCCGGCGGGAGCCAACGACTACGACAATGCCACCACACGGATTCTCAGCGCGGTGTCCACCGACGGTGTCACCTGGACTCCAGAGCCGGGCGTGAGGATGGGGGCTCAACAGGGAGGGGCCGGTGACTTTCGAGTGGTCTCCTCGGAGGTGGTGCCGATGGCCGGCGAAACCGAACGGTTGCGGATGTACTTCGAATGTTGTCGTGGATCGCAGTCGACACCGAATGCGATTCGCAGCGCCGTGTCGAGTGACCGGGGCCTGAGTTGGGAGGTCGAGTCGGGTGAGCGGCTGGCTGTCGGCGAGACGAACATCTCCTCGCCCAGGATCGTGTTTCTCGATGATGGGCGGTGGCGGTTGTACGTTCACCAGCGCGGTGTCGGCATTGTCAGTGCCGTGTCCAATGACGGTGGGACGACATTTCAGCTGGAACCGGGGGTGCGGATTGCCCAGTCGCCGCCGCATGCCACCCACACGGCGTTTGCTTCGGAGATCCTGAGGTTGGGGCCGTCGCAATTCCGGATGTACTTCGCCGCATACAGCACTCCGCGACATGCAGCCGTTTTGACGGCTGTTTCCGAGGACGGCCTGGACTGGGTTGTTGATCCCAGCCCGGTGGTGACCCCGTCGGGTTCCGGTGTGGGCGCGGCGAAGTGTTCGGAGATGTGTGTTGTGGAGTTGCCCGAGTCCACACCCGAAGCTGGCCGGTTTGCCATGCTGTTTGAGGCCTGTGATGGGACAGCCACAGACCAGCGAGGCGTTTGGCGTGTGGCGTGCGTCCTGTCGCAACCTTGATCCCCGGCCCTGCTGTTGGACACACTAGGCGACGATCGGATGTTCGGTTGGTGTCGCCGACGCTGTCTTGCGTCGAGATCAGCCCGGAGAAGTGATTGATGAAACGCGCTGTGCCATGGATGTTGCTCGTGGTTGTCCTGGGGTGCCAGGGGAATCACTCCGGTGATGATGCTGACGGACTGGTTGGTTCGCCTGCTTCATCGGCGGAATCCGGGTCGACGACCGACGCGGGATCCCAGCCACCCCCGATCCTGTTTGCCAAGGACGTGGAACCGGCTGACAGGTTTCTCGAGCGGGCCGCGGAATTGCAGGAGCGGTTCAAGACACAGGTCGGGCCGCTTCTGGCCAAGCACTGTTTTCGTTGCCACGGTGAAAAGAAGATCGAGTCGGGCATCCGAGTCGATCGGCTTGACGGAGGACTGGAAGATCGTTGGCTGCCGTTGTGGAAGGGGATCCGTCGCAATGTGGTTGACGGAACAATGCCTCCCGAGGACGAGCCTCAACCGACCGCCCAGGAGCGAGAGGTGCTGGATGGATGGGTGACGGAGGCGTTGGCCGTGGCGCGGACCCGGGTGCGGGACAAGAATGGAACGGTTCGCAGACTGACCGTGGCCCAGTATCGCAATTCGCTCCGGGATCTACTGGGACTCGAGGACGAACTGACCGACGTGCTGCCAGCGGACAGTGTTTCGGCCGACGGTTTCCTGAACAACGGCCAGTCGATGGTGCTGTCTCCCCTGCTTGTGGAGGCCTACTTCAATGTTGCTGACAAGGCACTGGACCGGACCATCGTCGACGTGTCCAGGAAGCCGGTGATTCAGAACTTCCGGGTCGAATTGGGAAACGACATCAATCCCAAGCCGTTCAAGGACAAGTTGATCCTGGGGGCACTCAGCCGGCTGCTCCGCAACAATGACTTCATCGTCTCGCAACCTGTCCCGAAAAAACCTTTTGAGTTCGAACCATTTGTGATGCGGACGAAGTACCGCTTCATCGAGGGCTACAAGGGCAATGCCACTGTCCGTGGTTGGCGGGAATACGACAGCATTTATCACAACGTGTTCGCTTGCGTGCGTGGCTCGGATGGTTATCCCAAGGGGCTGGCCTACCAGCCGGGATCCCGGGGATTGATGTTGCGGCCGGCGATTCCCAGTGCCGAGCTTTTTGGTGTTGAGAGTACCTACGGCCCGAAGGCCAATTTCAAGATCTCGCTGCGACAGTTGCCCGATTCGGGGCGTTTTCGCGTGACTGTCCGTGCGGCCAGGGTGGACGATGGCTTGCTTTTGCCAAGTGGCGTGGTCGCACGCAATGCGGAAGCCGGCGAGGCGGTCGTGGTCGAGCAGCCGACCACCGATGTCAAGAATCCGCAGGCCGTCGAAATCAAGACGGCTGGCATCTACCAGGTCGACGCCTTTCGACGGTCCACAGCCCTGAAGGGGAAACAAGTTGTTGCCGATGGCTCGAAACTGAACGAATTGCTGATCGGCGCATTTTCTCTGGATGGAGATGCCCGACGATTGCCATTGGAAAAGCCTCCCGCCCAGGTGGCTGGAAAAGTGGTCGGCGCGGCGACATTTGTCGATTCGCCGTTCGGCAAATCGGTGTCCGTGGACGGTAAGAGCGGCCACATTGTCATTCCCCGCGACGAGAGCCTGAAGGTGGGGGATGGGGAGTTCACGGTCGCTGCGTGGATCCGGCCGACGGAACTGAGGCAAGGTGGAATCGTCTGCCTGGGCCGTTACGGTCAGCAGGGATTCGTGTTCGACATGCCCAACGCCCAGGGCGTGTTGCGTGTCGAGACGTTCAAGGCGGCCAATCAACCCAACGGCACCGTCCAGTCACGACCGGGCGCGATTCGTGTCAACCAATGGCAACACGTTGCCGCCGTTGTACGTCGTGACGAAAAAATGACTCGGTTGTATGTCAACGGTTTCGAGGTTGCCGTGGGCAAGATCAACAAGTGGGACCTGGATGACCCGAAGGTGGGGCTGCACATCGGCCGGGTCCAGGACTCAAGGCTGTTCAAGGGCGAGATTGATGAAGTGCGGTTGTACCGCAGGGCGCTGGCGGTGGCCGAGTTGCAGGCGTTGATTGAACCGGGACGGAAATTCGCCACGGCCCCTCCCAACGAAAAACCAGAAAACCTTGGCCTGACTCTGGGCGACCGCCACTTCACCGGACTGCTGGCCCAGCCGGCTTTCCTGGCCGTGCGATTGCCAGCCGGGCCGGTCAAGTTGGCAGCTCGCTGGGGGAACGGACAGCAGGTCGGACAGGTCGTGCTGACACCGCTGGAGGTTGATGATCCGGTGGCGGTTCGGTTTGCCGCGTTCGAGAAGCGGGTGCCCCGGCTGGGTGTCCACATCGGCCTGCGTCGCGATTGTGGGAGCACCCTGTCACCGGTGGGGGCGGCGGTTCCTGTTCGTTCGGCCGAGTTGATTGATTATCGGTTCGAGGGGGCGATCAGCAATTTCCCCAGCCCCGACGTCGAGAAGGACAACGTGAACTACCTGGCGGGGATTCGCGAGATCGGTGTCCGTAGCGAGTACACCGACGGTCGTGACATGCCGCGACTGGTGGTGCGGAGCGTGGAATTCGAAGGGCCGTATTATGAGCAGTGGCCACCCAGGCCACACCGCGGGGTTTTTGTCGAGTCAGACAAGGCGGGGGAAACACGGGAGTACGCCGAGGAGGTGATCGGTGCGTTTGCGTCCCGGGCCTTCCGTCGGCCTGTGACTGCCGTGGAACTGTCGACATTCCTGTCGGTCTGGGAGCGGTCGTTCGAGGATTCCTCGCAGTTCACTTCCAGCATCAAGGATGCCTTGCTGGTGGTCCTGACGTCACCGCAATTCCTGTTCCTCATCGAGAACAGTCGGACACCCAAACCCGAACCGCTGGATTCCTACGAGTTGGCTTCCAAGCTCTCGTACTTTCTCTGGAACGCTGCTCCGGACGAGCAACTCCTGGAGCGGGCGGAAGCCGGCTCACTGAGAGCCGGATTGGATGACGAGATGCAGCGGATGCTGAAGGATCCCCGGTCGTGGCAATTCCTGCGAGAATTTTCCGGCCAGTGGCTGAGTCTCGACAAGCTGGACGTGCTCGAGGTCAACCGGAAACAGTTTCCCCGTCTGACCCGCGATACCAAGACACAACTCCGTGAGGAACCTGCGCGTTTCCTGCAGTACCTGGTGCGGGAAAACCTGTCGCTGGAGAACCTGGTTCGGTCGGAGTTCATTGTCGCCAACGAGGTGGTGGCCAGTTACTACAAACTGGCCGATCGAACTGATAGCGGATTTGAATTCGTGGCGATTCCCCACGAGGACAAGAACCTGGGAGGATTGTTGTCCCAGGCAGGGATTCTCGCCGCCTTGTCCAATGGCCGCGAGTCGAACCCGATCAAGCGCGGTGCCTGGTTGGCTCGCAAGATCATCGCCGAGCCGCCGGAACCACCACCACCCAACGTGCCCGACCTTGCCGAGGACGAATCGGCCAAGTTGACGTTGCGGGAAAAGCTCGAGCGGCATCGTGACCAGCCGGGGTGTGCCAAGTGCCACTCGGGTATCGATCCGTGGGGGCTCCCTCTCGAACAATTCGACGCCGGGGGAGTGTTTCGCGATGACAAGAAACATGACCCGCGTTCAACTCTTCCGGACAAGACCGAGATTGCTGACGCCAACTCGTTGAAGACATACCTGGCCGAAGATCAGATTGACAAGGTTGTGTTCAGTTTCCTGAAACACCTGGCAATTTACGCGACAGGGCGGACGTTGAGTTACAATGAGCTTGAGTTTTTGAGAGAGCAGGCCGTAGAGTTGAAAAAGCGTGATTACCGGGTTCTCGACGCATTTCGGGTCGTGATCAACAGTCCCGTATTTCTCGAAAAGTGATGGCGGGTTCTCCGTCGATGAATAAAAGGCACGAGCAGAGGCTCGTGGGCAGTCTGATGTTGGAATTGTTGATCGGGCGAGATACAAACTGACGCAACGGTATTGTTTTTGTGTTGGGCCACCGAGGGATCGATGGCTCAATGTTCTTGAGACGGTGGGAAACTGGAATTGACCATGACCGCTCCCGTGAAACTTGATCGTCGTGCCGTTCTTAAGGGAATCGCCGGTGCGAGCCTGGCCCTGCCCGTCCTGGAAGCGATGGGCACCGAGGTGTCCACGCAGTCTCCCAAGCGGTTGTGTGCGATCTACACGGCCAACGGAATGTCGCTCCCCAAGCCCGAGCATAAGATCGACGAGTGGAGCTGGTTTCCTCGAGCCACCTCCGACGGGAAGTTTGTTTTCGGCAAGTCGACCGAGCCGCTGGCCGCTTATCGTGACCAGCTGAGTTTTCTGGGCGAAATGTATCACGAGAACGGTATCAAGGCCGATCCGCACATCTGTTCGGATATGTGGTTGACCGGCGCACCGTTGCACAATCCCAAGCCGGGCAAGTTCAACTCGGTCGGACTCGACCAGGTCGTCGCTCATCACACCAAGCAGCACTGTCGCCAGCCCTCGCTGGTGCTCTCGATCGATGCAGGCACCGGATTCCTCTCGAGAACCGGGACGATTTCGTACAACCTCGAGGGCAAGCCGATTCCGGCCGAGAACAATCCTCGTCGAATTTTTGACCGGTTGTTCCGTGCGGACCGCGCGTCGCTGGAAGTCGAACGGACGAAATTGCAGCGTCGGATCAAGCTGGTCGATGCAGTGCTCGAGAGCGCCAGGTCACTGAACCGCAAGCTGGGGCGTTCTGACCGCCGGAAAATGGACCAGTACCTGACCTCCTTGAGCGAGGTCGAGTCTCGATTGATCGCGTCGGAGAAGTGGGTCGACATCCCGCTGAAAGAACAGGACTACAAGCACCTGGACCTGGACGTGACCAACGAGGGCAAGCCACAGGATTACTATCGGAACATGTTCGATCTGATTGCCCTGGCCTTCGACGCGGACATCACCCGCAGCGTGGCTTTCATGCTCAACCGTGAGGATGGCATGGGGATCAGTGATACGTTCCCATTGAAATTGGGGCTGACCCGCACACATCACAGCCTCTCGCACGCCGGCGACAAGGCGGGGCAATTGGAGTTTGCCAAGTACGACCGGTTCCTCAGTGAACAGTTGGCGTACTTCTTCGGTCGACTCACTGAATTCAAGGACAAGACCGGCACCGTTCTCGACAACAGCATCGTGCTCTATGGCAGTGGTGCCAGCACGACGCACAACCCGCGGAATCTGCCGACGATGGTGGTGGGTGGAGCCAACATGGGGTTGAAGCACGGCACGTATCACCACGCCGGCCCAACGAAGATGTCCAACATGTTCCTGAGCATCCTGCACTCGATGGGCATCGAGGACACGCGGTTCTCGGACAGTTCCGGAACCGCCCTCGACACGCTGTTCTCCAAGTCCTAGGCGTTCCTAGAGCACCTGGACGTTGGTGGCGCAGGGACCACGTGGTCCCTGGCCGAGCGTGAAGGACACCTGCTGTCCCTGCTGGAGATCTTCGAAGCGAGAGCCTTCGACGGCCGAGCGGTGGAAGAACAGGTCCTTGTTTCGCCCGTTTCCAATGAAGCCGAACCCCTTGTGGGTGATCAGCTTGATTTCGCCGTGTCCGGAACCGGTGTCCTGGTCGGCTCGCCCCTGTTTTCGGTGGCCCCTGGACTTCTCGGATTGCTGGCGGTTCCGCGTGCGATCCCCCGTCTGCTTTTGTCCTGTCCCGGTGGGTTGTTGCCGGGATGACGTCTTGCCGGGAGCCCTTGGAGCGGACTTGCGGTGGCCGCGGTCTCGTGAGTTCACCGGCGTGGTTGTGGCCGGATGCTGTCGATTGGTGCTCGAGTGCGTTTCACCCGAGACGACCGGTATTTTCTGTTCGATCAGTTTTTCGATGGCTCTCAGGTCGCCCCGTTCCTCGGGACTACAGAACGACATTGCCACGCCCTGGGCGCCGGCCCGCCCGGTCCGCCCAATCCGGTGCACGTAAGCTTCCGGTTCGATCGGGATGTCCAGGTTGATCACGTGGCTGATCCCGTCGATGTCGATGCCCCGGGCAGCCACATCCGTGGCGACCAGCACGCTCACTCGCTTGGTGCGGAAGTCTTCGAGCGCGCGTTGTCGCGCCGCCTGCGACTTGTTGCCATGGATCACCGTGGCACCGACGCCCTGGCGGACCAACTGCTTGGTCACGACGTTGGCTCGTCGCTTGGTCTTGGTGAAGACCAGTGTCTGGACGACCTCGGGAGACTTCAGGATCTGTTGGAGCAACGCCTGTTTGCCCTGTCGGGGGACCAGGTGCACCTGTTGCTCGATCGCCTCGACGCTGACTCGTTTGGGAGTGACGTCGACGCTGACCGGGTTGGTGAGCAGTTCCTGCGACAGGTTGATGATGTTCGGCGGCATGGTGGCCGAGAAGAACAGGGATTGTCGTTGCTTGGGCAGTTGGCGGATGATCCGTTTCAAGTCCGGCAGGAATCCCATGTCGAGCATCCGGTCGGCTTCGTCCAGGACGAAGACGTCGAGTTGGTCGAGATGGATGTGGCCCTGGTTCATCAGGTCCAGCAGTCGGCCGGGCGTGGCGACCAGGATGTGTGCTCCACGTTTGAGCGCACGGACCTGTCGCATCTGGTTCACGCCACCGTAGATCACCGCCTGGCGGAGGTGCAGGTGGGCTCCGTAGGTCGAGAAACTCTCACCAATCTGAATTGCCAGTTCGCGGGTCGGCGCCAAGGCCAGGACGAACGGGTGGTTGGGGAGAGCCTTGCGATTGTTGGAGCCAAGGTGGTTGAGGATCGGCACCGCGAACGCGGCGGTCTTTCCGGTGCCCGTCTGCGCAGATCCCAGGACGTCGCGGCCCTGTATGGCCGAGGGAATTGTCTGGGCCTGGATGGGGGTCGGGCTTTCGTAGTTTTCGTCCGCCAATGCCTTTTGCACTGGAGCAATCAGGTCGAGTTCCGCAAATGTCTTCAATGGTCTTCTTTCAAACTTGGTGCGATCACATGATCGCATGCACAGGACGACGACTCAACGGATTTTTTTTTACACCGGTGATGTCGGGGACGCCCTGTTGCCCACGATCGAAAGGACCGCGGGACGGCTACAGAGAATGGCGGCGAACTTGGCAGCGAGTGTTCAACACGGACGATCCGACTGGCGGTATTGCCAGAAAATATCGACCGGACTAACAGCGCTCTCAACTCAAAAAGAAACAGCACTACTCGCTGAAATCTAACCGCTTCACCTCGGCTTCCTCATGGAGTCCAAGGGTCTTCATTCAGTGTAGGTTGCAATCGGAGGTTCGCCAAGTGCTACCTTGGCTGTGAATGATTTTCGCGGCCTACTCTCGGAATTCTCCAGATGTTCCAATGGCCACAGCCGAGTCATTCGCTTTCACGTCATGCTTTAGTAGGAATTTCCATGATTGCCACGACACGCCGGGTTGCCGACCCGTTTGCCACGGTGAAGTGGTTGTGCGGTTTTGTTGTTCCATTGATCGTTTTTGGAGGGGCCGAGTTGGGTCGCATGGTGCAGGCCGGTCAGCCGGACTCCGCCTCCATCCGTCCCTTCACGATCCGGGTCGACCAGGAGGTGCTCAAAGACCTCGATCGCCGCCTGGCACTCACCCGGTTTCCCGACCAGGTCGCGGGGGCCAACTGGGACTACGGCACAGAGTTGGGCTACCTGAAAGGACTCGTCAAGTACTGGCGGACACAGTACGACTGGCGAGCCCAGGAGCAGGCACTCAACAAGTGGTCGCACTTCAAGACCCGTTTCGACGGCCTGGATCTGCATTTCATCCACCAGCGGTCGCGGCACAAGAATGCCCTGCCTTTGTTACTGGTCCACGGTTGGCCGGGGTCGTTCACGGAATTCCAGAAGGTGATTGGCCCGCTGACGGATCCGACGGCTCACGGCGGCAAGGCCGAGGATGCCTTTCACGTGGTCATTCCTTCCTTGCCGGGATTCGGTTTTTCGGATGCGCCCCGCGACAGGGGGTGGAACAATGACCGCATGGCCGAGATGTTCGGCAAGTTGATGTCGCGGCTGGGATACAAGCGGTACGGCACGCAGGGAGGAGATTGGGGCGCGTCGATTTCGGCGTGGCTGGGGCGGAATCACCCGGAACAGTGTGTTGGCGTGCACATGAACTTTGTGATGGCCGGGGCTCCTCGTGGTGGCGACCGACAGTTCGAGGGACTCAAGCCACAAGAGATTGCCCGGATTCGCGAACGCCGGGCGTTCATGGCCGACGAAACGGGGTACAGCCAGATCCAGGGCACAAAGCCCCAGACACTTGGGTATGGCCTGAATGACTCGCCCGCCGGATTGGCGGCGTGGATTGTTGAGAAGTTTCGCACCTGGAGTGATTGTGATGGTGACGTGGAGAAGCAGTTCACCCGGGACGAGTTGTTGAACAACGTGATGGTCTACTGGGTGACCGGATCGATCACGTCGTCGACACGGATTTATTACGAGACGCGTCATTCTCGAAGTCGCGGCAAGCGGGGGCGAGTCGAGGTGCCGGTGGGCTGTGCGATCTTTCCCAAGGAACTGGTCTACGCGCCGCGACTCTGGGCCGAAAAACGTTTCAACGTGACCCACTGGACCGAGATGCCCCGCGGTGGTCATTTCGCCGCCATGGAGGAACCCAAGCTGCTGGTCGAGGATATCCGTTCGTTCTTTGCGACGGTGCGATGAGCCGGTCAACGGCTTGAGTTGCCGGCGGAACCGTTGCATAGTGCCGGTGGTACAGTGACCAGGCTCGAGACGCTGTTTCAGGTGGTGTGACCATGTCAGTTTGTCTGCGGCATTTCCACGAGTTCCAGTTGGCCCTGGCTGCCACCGTATTGCTGGCGGTTCCTGCATCGAGGGCTGCCGAGCCCGACCCGGTCGAGCGTTCTGTTCGAGTGATGATCAACTGGGACGAACAGAGCATGTGGCGGTCCCAGTTGATGATGCGGCAGCGGATGAAGCAGCCCCTGGATGCGGCAGCAGTCCGCAAGGTGCTCGAGGACGGTGTCGACGAGCACGCCCGGGCCGGCATCGACCGCTTCGTGTATTGTGCCTGGGCCCGGTTCGATTCGCCGGCTCCCGGGTTCAAGGCGGCCGGTTACGACGCAAGGATCCGGGAGATTTCTCCGGGGTTCGGCGCCCTGCACGATGCCGGACTGGACCAGGTCAAGATTCTTCGTGACCGGTGTCGCCAGCACGGCATGCAGTTCCTGGTGTGCCTGAGGATGAACGACCGTCATGGCATTGCCCAGAAGGCGAAGTTCTATGTTGAGAATCCGGACTTGCGACTCGACGGGTATCCCGGAGCACTCGATTACAAACACGTCCGTGTGCGGAACAAGGTGGTTTCATTTGTTGCCGAAGTCCTCGAGCGGTACGACGTCGACGGCATTGAACTGGATTACATGCGGTGGTGTCACATGTTTGACAGTTCCGAGGCGGAGAAGAACGCCCCGTTGCTGACCGACATGACTCGAAAAATCCGGTCGCTGGTTGATGCGGCAGCCAAAAAACGCGGGAGGAAGAAACTGCTGTTGTCGGCGAGGATTCCCCAGACATTGACCGAGTGTCGGCGGCTGGGATTTGACGTGAAGTCGTGGGTCCAGGAGCGACTGGTCGACTACATTTGTCCGTCTGATTTCTTCTTTTCCGACTTCAACATCGCCGTCGATCAGTACGTGTCACTGTGTCGAGGAACCGACTGCAAGGTTTACCCGACGATTCATCCCCTGATCCAGGTGAACCACCCCGAGAACATCACCCGAGAGAATTGCCGGGCATTGGTCCGCGGTTTCTATGCCAGTGGTGCCGCCGGAGTCTCGACCTACAACTACCAGTACAACTGGCGTCGCTGGACCGGTGGCACCCGGGGCCTGGTGGATGGCTGGCCGAAAACCCTGGGATGGTTGACCGAGCTCAAGGACCCGCAGGGTGATGAAGCCAGGCCGCGACAGTATCTCTTTTATCCCCTGTGGCAGATCTATTCTGAAAGCGGAGTGGCGAAGGCTCAGCGGATCGCATTTGAACGCAAGGATGGGGCCAGGGGGGATGTCACCGAAATTCGTCTTTTCGAGACCAATCCCAGGCCGGCTCGGACGTTGACAATGCAGTTCAAGTCGCGTGGTCTGTCGGCCGGTGACCGATTGACGTTCCAGGTCAACGGTCACCTGGTCCCGCGAGATTCGATTGCCCGGACGTTCGATGCGGACGGACAAAATGCCAAGGAGGGGCGCCCTTGTGGGCCCTTCCACCGTTACGTGTTTCCGCTGAAGCACGAATGGCTCAAGCCAGGTGTCAACCGATTCAAGGTCGTCCTGGCCCACGATTCCGGCCAGGGAGAGAAACTGCTGACCGGTTTTGACTTCGAAGTGGCGGTGACTCCGGTGGCGGAGAAACGTTAGTCGAGTACCGCAATCGCGTCGATTTCCAGGTGGACGTTGGGAGTCAAAAACTGCACGCCGACGATCGTGTTGGTCGGGTAATCGTCGCCGAAATGGTTGTGAAAGATCTCGACCTGTGGGCCGTCGAAAGGGAACCAGTCGGTGGGGTTGGCGACATAGGTACTCAGCTTGACGATGTGGGCGGCCTGGCCACCTTCGGCTTCAACCATTCGCACCAGTCGGTCAAGGATCGCGTCGAGTTGTTCCATCGGTCCGGCATTCTCGGCCGGTGATCCGTTGGCCGTACAGCCGGAGAGGTAGAGCGAACTGCCGGCCCGGACCCCGCGACTGTAGTGTGGTCCGGATGGGTAAATGTCATCGAACGGAATGCGTTGCGGGAGCATGGTGTCGTCTCGCCTGGGGTTGGTGGAGAGAATCGGTCTGCACACGATTAGACTGGGAGGGCTGGTAAAGGCAAACCTGCGGCCCCTGCCCTGCTCAACTGGTTGACCGGAGTTTCGATGATGGACAAGACGTTTCGAGTTTTTCGGTGCGGCACGGCCTGCCTGGTGTGGTCGGCATTCGTCGGGTTTGTGTTCGCCGCTGAACCCGTCGTGGAGGATGTGCGGAACATCGGCAATCGTCGCGAATTGTTTGTCGATTCGCATCTTGTCGAACGTCTGGCCGGAGCGCGTCGGGTGCTGCATCGGCCACAGCCACGGGAGGTCGCGATCGTTCACGACGCGGCCTGGGAAGGCAATGTCTGCTTCTACCACACTGTCTTTCGTGACGATGACAGGTACCGCATGTACTACCGCGGCATGCATTCCGGGCCGCGGACGAGCCATCCGAAGGCCCGGAGGCACGAGGTTGTCTGTTATGCCGAAAGCCGGGATGGAATTCGCTGGACGAAGCCGAAACTGGGCCTGTACGAATTTGGCGGGTCGAAGCAGAACAACATCATCTGGGCCGGAGTCGGGACTCACAACTTCGTACCCTTCAAGGATTCCAATCCTGCCTGCCGTCCGGGGGCAAAGTACAAGGCCGTGGCCGCCACACACGAGGGACTCTATGTCTTGAAGTCGGCCGATGCGATCCACTGGTCACTGATCAAAGATCGTCCCGTCGTCACCACCGGCCACTTCGATTCGCAGAACCTGGCCTTCTACGACAGCGTGCGGGGGACGTACGTCGAGTACCAACGCGGTTTTATGAATGGAGTCCGGGCGATCATGACGGCCACGTCCAGGGACTTTCTTAACTGGACAAAGCCCCGGTTTCTCACGTACTCCGACGATCGCAATATCCACCTCTACACCAACCAGGTCACCCAGTATCACCGGGCACCTCACATCCTGCTCTCGTTTCCCAAGCGACTGGTGCCCGGCCGCAACCCGTCGCGTCACAAGTACACCGGAGTCTCGGATGTCCTACTGATGACCAGTCGTGACGGTGTCCGATTCGATCGCTGGGAGGATGCGTTTCTGAGGCCGGGACGACAGTCCGAACGCTGGGTGAATCGCAACAATTTTCTGGCCTGGGGGATCGTCGAGACGGCCAGCAGCTTGCCCGGGGTCCGGGACGAATTGTCGATGTATTCGATCGAGGGTTACTACACCGGTGACGACTGCCGGATGAGACGGTACACGCTGAGGCCCGATGGTTTTGTGTCGGTCCGGGCTCCGCTCTCGGGCGGTGAACTTCTGACCCGGCCGCTCGTGTTTTCGATGCCTGCCGAGGGTGTCTCCCGGACCCCCGAGGACAACGGCCCCCGGCCGTTGATTGTCGAGACCAAGCGGCCGTTGCGGGGTGTTGGCTCGGTGAAGTTCGACAGTCCGACGATCCTGACATTGGAAAAGACAAAAAACCTGGGCCGACAGGCGACGCTGGCGGTGAGAGTGCGGGCGGTTCCGGTGGGAGTTCGACGCCTGTTTTCAACATACAATGGTGCGACCACCAGTCCCCAGGAACTGTTATTCGACATCAATTCCGGAGGAGTCATCGGGGCCGGCGGAAAGCACTCGATCCGGTTTGATTACAACGGGGTCTTGGTCGGTGCCCTGTTTGCCGACGTGGGGGACTGGAGCCGCCGGGTGGATCCGGACGCGGTTCATCACCTGGCGGCCACCTGGAATGATGGCCTGGTGACGATCTATTTTGATGGACGCGAGGTTGGGTCAGGTGGGCAGGTCGGTGGTGGAGACCTGGTGTTTCGCGAAGGTGACCTCAGGTTTGGCGAAGATTATCCTCCAACGCCTTTGAATAACGAGCCGTTCCTGGGCGTGTTTGACGATTTGTTGGTTCTCAGGCGGGCCCTGTCGGCAACCGAGGTTGCCGAACTGGTGTCGTCTCCGGATACGGCAAAGTGCCTGCGGCCTTCCGAATCGGGCGTCTTGCTGACAATGGAGGATCCCCACCGTCCCCTGGTCGACATGTTGTCCGGAGACGGCCGACAATCGGTGGCCGATCCGGCGGCTGGGCGGCCGGGAGAGGTGGAGTTGCGGGTCAACTTTGCCACGTCGGCTGCCGGTAGCCTGAAATGTGAAATCCAGGACGAGATGGGGAAGCCCATTGAGGGGTTTTCACTCGAGGACTGCGATGAACTGTTCGGTGACTCGATTGAACGATCAATCAGTTGGCATGGGAATCGCGACCTGGAGTCGCTGGTGGGGCGTCGCCTGCGGTTGCGATTCGAGTTGAAGGATGCGGACCTGTATTCGTTGAGATTTGGTCGATGAAATTGTCGTGGCTCCTGTTGTTCCTGCTGGTGGCCGTGGTCCCGCGGTCCGGATGGGCTCGGGAACCGGTGCCGATGTCAGTGGCCGACATTGCCGCCGACTTTGATCCAACGGCCGAACCGTTGCAGGCCACGGTGGTCCGTGAATGGGAGGAAAACGGACTTCGGATTCGTTATGTCACCTTCCACGTGGGCACGTTCAAGGGACGAGCGGCTCGGCTGGCGGCTTTCTATGCGATCCCCAAGGGCGGGAGCGGCTTGCCCGGACTGTTGCACCTGCATGGTGGGGGACAGAGGGCTTTTTTGCACGAGGTCAAGTATTACGCCGCACGCGGTTACGCCTGCCTGTCGATCAACTGGGGCGGGCGCGAGATGGAGGCGGCCAAGCCTGGAGATCCGAATACCGATTGGGGAGTGGTCGATCCAACCCAGAAGAACGTCCCGGGTTACTTCAACCTGAAGCCCGGAGAGAAATATCTCGACCCGGTCGAATCGCCCAGGAACAACAACTGGTACCTGCTGACCCTGGGGGCTCGTCGGGGTCTGACTTTTCTGGAACGACAAGCGGAAGTCGATGCGAAACGGCTGGGTGTCTATGGCCATTCGATGGGCGGGAATCTGACCGTCTACGTGGCGGGCACTGATCGGCGGGTCCGGGTGGCGGTGCCCTCGGCCGGTGGCCAGGGGTTTCGCACCGTACGATGGAAGTTGCTTCCGCAGCAGCGGCCCCGCGTGCCCAGGGGTGATGTGGGACTGTTCCGCAAAACCTTGGGATTCCAGTCGTATGCCCCACAGATCACGGCTCCCCTGCTCTGGCTGGGTGCAACCAACGACTTCCACGGCATCATGGACGACACGTTCCGTACGGGCCGGCTGATTCGTTCGGCCAGTGTCCGTTACTCGTTCGCCGTGCATTTGAATCACCGGTTCACGCCCGAGTTTGCTGTCACCTGTCCTCTGTGGATTGACCAGCATCTCAAGGGGACCTTTCGTTTTCCCGAGACTCCGGTGTCCCGGTTGGCGTTGCAGGGCACACCCCGTCTGTCGGTCACTCCCGATTCCTCTCACCCGGTCGACCGGGTTCATATCCTGTACTCGATCGACCCGGATCCCCAGGCTCGTTTCTGGCGGACGGCGGTCGCCGGGAAGCGTGGTGACAGTTGGGTGGCCGAGTTGCCGATCCTGTCGACCAATCAACCACTGTTTGCCGTGGCCAATGTGCACTACCGACTGAAGCGTCCCGAGCGAGACCGATTTGCGAGGCCGGTATCGACGTTTGCTGTCACGGGAATGCTCCACACGGCCACTCCACGGGAACTGGTGGCCGGCCAGGCCGAGGCGACCGACCGGGTGTCAGTGCTGATCGACGATTTCAAGCATGGATTCCAGGACTGGTATCTGCTGTCGGCCGACAATCCTCATCACTGGCAGTTCTGGACCAGGAAAATCACCGACCCCAAGTGGCGGGGAGCAGTCGGAGCGAAATTGACGTTTGATGTGAAGGTGGCCGAGGCGAACAAGCTGGTGGTTGTGATCAACGAGAATTTTTTTCGTGGATACCGTGGGCGGCAGCGCGACGTGGTGGCCGTGGTCGACGTGGAAGGCGGTGGATGGAAACACGTGTCGTTGCCGGTTTCGGCATTCAAGACACCAGGCGGCAAGACGACGCTGGCATCGTGGAACACAGCCGATCAACTGGGATTCCGAGCGTATTTCGACAGCCGTGACGGGCCGTTGGTTGGCAGCAGGTCGTGGAAGGGCGATCGGCCTCGGTTCCGGAACCTTCGCTGGACTTTGTCGCGGCCCTAGAAAACGACTGTCGTGAACGGACGGAACGAGGGAGGCGAGTCGAGCACGACGTTGGTAAAGTCTTGGGGACGGAGATCGCCGCGATCTGACACCGGTCCATCACGCCAATCGGACAGTCACTGCATCATGAAGACAACCTCCCAGTATTTGCTCTTGTTCCTGGCCGCTTTGTTATTGGCCCATTGCCCTGCCGCAACAGCTTTCGGCGTCGAACCTGGCTTCACGACTGCGGCTGGTCACCGGGCCGAGGGCGAATTGAAGCCACATCTCGGGTCAGCCCGCCTGGAGACGGGCAAGGTCTTCAGCGGCGAGAGATTTCCCAACGTGGTGGTCGCCCTGGACGGCACCGTCGTGGCCAGTTGGGGGAGTCGGAGTCTGCGAGTGCGACGGAGCGAGGACGGGGGCAAGACGTGGAGCAAAGAAATCACGATAGCGGGTTCGGGGCTTCAGGCAGGTGGCCTGACCGTTGATGAGACCACCGGCGACATCATCGCGTTCTCCGAGAAGGAGCATCCGCCAGCTCTCCTCGAGGTCTTTCGCAGCAAGGACAATGGCAAGAACTGGAGCAAGATCCAGGCAACGGTGAAGCCCGACTCACAGGGGAATGTGCCGTCGATGCACATGAATGAACATGGGGTCACATTGCGACGTGGCAAACACAAGGGTCGGTTGCTGAGGCCGTCCCGTTGGTACGCCGGGAAAAACGAACGGGCCAGGTGGCCCAAGCATTACACCAACGCCGTGTACAGTGACGACGGTGGCAAGACCTGGCAGGCCAGTGCCCCGTTTCCAGCCAAGGGGACCGGTGAAGCGACTCTCGCAGAACTTTCAGACGGCCGAATCTACTACAACTCGCGTCGGCACTGGGCTCCGGAGGGCGAAAGTCCACTCCGGCGCTGGTCGGCCTGGAGCGACGATGGCGGGGCGACCTGGACAGGCCTGACCTTCGTCAAGAGTTTGCCCGACGGACCCCAGAACTCCAACTACGGTTGCATGGGTGGGTTGGTCCGGTTGCCGGTGTCTGGCCGGGACATCCTGCTCTACACCAACTGCGACAGCCCAAGTGGTCGGGATCACGGAACGGTGTGGGCGAGTTTTGACGGGGGAAAGAAGTGGCCGATCAAGCGGCAGGTCGAAGCGGGACGGTTTGCCTACTCGTCGATCACGGCCGGTCGGCCGGGGACCCTCACCGAGGGGACCGCATACCTGCATTTTGAGAGCAACGGGGGGTCGACCATGGCGAGGTTCAACCTGGCCTGGGTTCTGGCCGGCAAGAGTACCGGTGACGGCATGGTGCCGGCGTGGGTCAAGTAGAGACGGTCGTGGGCGAGGAGCAAACAGGCCTGTTTTCGTGATCCGCATGCTCCTGGTATCGCTGTTGTTGGTACCGATGTTTGTCTCGAAAACGTCGGCCGAATCTCGCGTGGTTCCGTTGAGCCAGAAGCCACGGGTGATGAACAATTTCGTGCAGGTGGAACCCTGCCTGATGGCCAGCGGTGACGTCGCCGGAATCGGTGATCCGTCGGTTCGCTGATTCAGGCGACTTGAAAACTCTACTTGTTCCTATCAATAAACACTGATAACATCCGATAAGACTTTTGAACCGGTTGCGTGCCGGGTTACGGAACAACCTCTTTTCATCACGGGAAAATGACATGAAGCGTCTCGTAGCAGCAGCACTCGTCTTCGGATTGATCCTGGCTCCGGCCGGTCTTCAGGCGGCTGAGAAGGCTCCGGCAAAGGCCCCGGCCAAGCCTGTCAAGAAGACGGTTGTGCCTGGTGCCAAGGCCCCTGCCTTTTCTGTGCTCAATGCCAAGGGCAAGGTCGTGAAGTTGAAGACCTTGACCGACAAGGGCCCGGTGCTGGTCCGTTTGACCTGTGGTTGCTCGGGCTGTGACAAGGAACTGGCCTACTTCCAGGAACTGCACAAGGCGTACAAGGGCCAGGGCCTGACCAGCGTCGCGATCTTCCGCGAGCCGGACAAGAAGGTTGAAGGCTACGTCAAGAAGAAGAACCTGAAGATGCTCTACGCTGTCGACAGCAAGGGCAAGGCGTGGGCTATCTGGCAGACCAAGAAGATGCCGACCAACTTCCTGATTGCCAAGGGTGGCACGATCATCGCCGTGGCTGATGGTTGTGACCCCAGTGGACTGCTGGCCAAGAAGCTTTCCGAGAAAGTGGCCAAGCTGCTCAAGACCGATGCGGTCAACGTTCAGCAGGTGGTCAAGCAGCAGGCGAAGAAGAAGTAGTCGATCCGAATAGGATACGACTGCGACGAAAAATTACAGCGTCCGGTGGCGATCGCCACCGGACGCTGTTTTTTTTGTGGATCACCGCACCCCGCATTGGCCGGTTTGTGCCAGGTTCACTCGCGGTTTTCGATGCTGGCGACGCCCTGGTCATCCGGGAACAACTGACGTTGCCCGGCGATCGCCGAGAACCCCGGAGGGGGCTGTTCGTCGGCTGGCAGTGGTGCGGCCACCAGGGCGACCACTGCCAGCAGGAATCCGGTGTTGCTGCCGCGGTGGTTGATCACTTGATCTCGCGGATGCGGACGTTCTTGAACTCGACGAACATCGGTCGGCCAGCGTGGAGTTGGAAGGCGAGAATGCCGTCCAGCAGCGCTCGCTTGGGGTCATCCTGGAAGTCGAGGATCAAGCGGTTGTTCATGTAGTGCTGGATGTGGGTGCCCTTGGCGATGATCACCACGTCGTTGAACTTGTCGAGCTTGAAGAGCTTCTTCCAGCCGGCCTGGTCGATCAGCCTGGCGGTGACCTTTTTTCCCTTGGCTCCCCAGATGGCCTTTTCGCCCACCAGGCAGGTTCGTCCTCGTCCACCGGTCAGGCCACCTTCGTCGTAGATGAATCCCGAGACGCTGGGCAGCTTGATTTCATTGCGGATCTCGTGCTGGTAGCCCCGGACGACCCACTTGTTTCGGACCTTGTTCTTGATGTGCTTGGACCGGTACTGGATTCCCGAATTGTTTGTCGCGTTGCAACGGAACGAGAGTCGCAGTTCGAAGTCCTTGGTCCGGCCACCGTTCCAGATGATAAACGTGTTTCCGTTTGCCTTGGTCTTGGCGGTCGTCTCACCATGGATTGTTCCATTCTTGACCGACCAGAGTCGGGGGTCGCCATCCCAGCCGGACAGGTCCTTCCCGTTGAAGATGGTTTTCATTCCCTTGGATTCGGGGGGAGCCTCGATGGGGGCGGCGGCCATGGCCGTGTTGAAGCCCAGGGCGACGACGGCGAGCAATGTCAGGTGGCGTGGCATGTTGAAGTCTCCAGGGTGTGTCAGTTGAGGTGTGTTTGTGTGCGAACCGGTGTTCGTTTGAGCCAGTCTAGCCTGTCGGGAGCACCGATCCCATTCCCACGGCTTCCGGCCTGTCGGGGCGATGCCACCTGTCGGGTTTCAGAATCCCTGTCGCTCGAAGTGGATCTTCATCGCCGCGTTGTATTCAGATCCACCCTGCTGGTAGCCGCCC
This sequence comes from uncultured Planctomycetaceae bacterium, assembly GCA_963933195.1. GTDB lineage: Bacteria > Planctomycetota > Planctomycetia > Planctomycetales > Planctomycetaceae > UBA8437. Next base: position 2,117 of record CAWVUS010000015.1, on the reverse strand, counting down.
TGGAAAAAGTATGGCACCGAGCCGCGGCGGACCATTTCGTCGGTCCACTGGGCGCACAGCATCTGCTGGATCACGTTGGTGGTCAAACCGGTTGTCGGGCAGACTGGCTTTTGGCGACCGGGGATCCGGATCACGCCGTGTGATTCTGGTGAGAAGTTCTCGAGCGCCACGTGGCAGTGCGAGAACAGTCCGTCGCGTGGGGTTTTGCCGTCGAGAGTCTTTGGGCCGATACCGATGACCAACGCACCCTCGGAGCGAGCTTTCCGGGCGGCCTTGGCTTCCCTGGGATTCTCGGGAGCGATTGTTGAAACCAGCAGCACATTGTCCTTTGGCTTGGCCGACCAGTCACCCGAGTTGACGACCATTGCTCCACTGGCCACGTGCTCCATTTCACTGACCAGCCCCTTGTGTGCCACAGCCTGCACGAACCAGCGGCCTCCACGGCGAATCCGATGGGCCATTTCGACAGCCGTTTCCCGGATCCGGTCACGATGTGCGGCGATGCGTTTGATTCGGTTCACCAGCGTGTCCAGGTACTCGAGTCCCATCTGTCCTGGTTTTGCCGTGGAGGTCTTTAGCCTGCTGGCCAATTCAGCATTGAGCATCCAGTGCAACGCGCCCAGGCCTGTCTGGCTGGAGGGGCAGAGCATGAACTCGGGGATCTCCGGCGCCCGTACCAGTCCCTGGGTGTAGGGAGTGTGGCTGTGCAGGATCACGTTGGAAACATCCTTGAGTTTCAAGCCGTCGGGATTGCTGTGTGATTCGTCGGTGAACCCCGCGGGACGAAACTCGTTGTCGATGTACGAGACGGTGACTGCTACCACGAACACGCCGCGTTCCCTGGCCGCCAACACCTGCTTGTTGCAGTGATTGGTGAACAGCATGTCGCCAGCCTTGAGCGGCTTCCAACTCTCCTGGTCCTTCATGATCCCGGGGCTGCCTTGCCGGTCGGCGCGTTGTTCCCAGTGCGGCATGTGTCCATCGTTCATCGAGGTCCAGACCGTTCGGTTGGCCTGGACAACCCGGGCCGCCCGCGAACTCAACTCGCCGACCAGTTCAGCTTCGCCACGGATCTTGGACAGGATCTCGAGGATGCCCTCGTGGTACTGGTCCATGAACAGTTGAGAATGCCCGAAGTCGTATTCGTGGTCCCATTTCGATCGTGAACCGGGTGCAGCCGGAGCAGCGGCCCGGGCGCTGGCGAGGCTGCCGACGACGGCCGCACTTCCCAGTAACAGTTCACGTCGGGTGGGGTGTTCCAGGGGCGGCGACACACTGCGGTCAATTGGTTGGGGAAGTGGTGTGGGCACAGGTGTCTCCCGGTGACGGGTCAGTGGGTGATGGAACCGACTGGTGTGAGGCTCGAATTCCTGGTGGCTGCCGCGCGGCGGGTAGCTCGTCGCAATCGGATTTGACCAAGTTGGACGTCGGGAAGCCACCATGGGGCGAATAGATATTGCCCCGGAGGAGTGCAGTTCAGGTCGGAGGCGAGGTCTTCAATCCCGGGTGCTGTGAGTCAGCGGTCGGTCGAACCGGCTACCGTCGTGGAACTGGATGTCGAGATGTTTGGCGTTGAGACGGAAGCCGTCAATCTGCTCGATCAGTTCTGTGGCCAATCCCGGCGCGGACTCGTCGCCATCAGGTCCTACGGCCTTGGCCCACCTCTGATCCACGGAGTGATGGAAACAGAGGCGAGTGTCATCAGACAGCGTGAGCACGGCTTCGGAGAACGTCGAATTCACGTCGGAGGATGACAATTGTTTTTCGAGTAGTTTGGCGGTTGTCATCGGGCCGTGGTTCCGGGGAGGCGGTGGTGTAAGTGTCGCCTCTGAAGAGATCTCCCGCCAGTACCGTTGCTCATCGTCGAGGGACACTGCAAGATGCAGTCGGTCGCTGCAAGCGTCCCAATTCTGGCCCGGCTGGTACTGTTCGTGTGGAAGGACACTCGGTCATGTTGAACTCGGTTCGTCTGATTCCGTTCGGTTTTCTGGTTGCCCTGGGGCTCGGTGTTTGTGTCACGGCACAAGCGACACTGGCTGAAGAGCCCAACACGTTGTCAAAAAAAGAACGCTCGCAGGGATTCGAATTGCTGTTTGATGGCCGCACCCTGGCCGGCT
>CAWVUS010000014.1:0-42327 GCA_963933195.1 uncultured Planctomycetaceae bacterium | reverse complement strand
CCCAACGGGGCCGGTAAAACGACCCTCTGCGACGTGATCAGTGGAAAAACCCGTGTCAGCCAGGGCCGAATTGAATACGCCGACCGCGACATCACATGGGACTCCGAGGTCGACATCGCCCGCCTGGGAGTCGGCCGCAAGTTCCAGACACCCACCGTCTTCGACGGGCTCGATGTCCGCCAGAACATGGAACTGGCACTTCCGGGTCGACAGAAACTGGTGCGGAACCTGCAGATGTCCTCCACTCGACAGGAATCGGACCAGATCAGCGAGATCCTCCAACGGGTCCGGTTGCTGGATGACGTCGACCGACCGGTCAAGTTCCTCAGCCACGGACAACGCCAGTGGTTGGAGATCAGCATGCTGATCCTCTCCAGCCCCCAGTTGTTGCTCGTCGACGAACCGGCCGCCGGATTGACCGACGAGGAAACCGTGCTCACCGCCGAGTTGTTGCTCGAGTTGCAGGACGAGCACAGCATCATCGTCATCGAACACGACATGGAATTCGTCCGCCTGCTCAACTCCCGCGTCACGGTTCTCAACGAGGGCCGGATCATCGCCCAGGGATCCCTCGACCAGGTCAAACAGAACCCCGAGGTGATCGAGGCCTATCTCGGCCGCTGACCTCCAAAAACTCCATCAACGCCCCGCGTCACACGACTCCGCCATGCTTAGCCTCTCCGACCTATCGTTCTCCTACGGGACCATCCAGACCCTGCACGGGATCTCGGCCGAGATGTTGCCCGGGCGGGTCACGTGCGTGATCGGCCGCAACGGTGTGGGCAAAACCACGCTGCTGAAGGTGATCATGGGCATCCTGCGGGCCGATTCCGGAAAGATCGCCGTCAACGACCGCAACGTCACCTCCTACGCCGCCAACCGACGGGCCCGCGAGGGACTGGCACTGGTGCCACAGGGCCGACAGATCTTCCCCAAGCTCTCGGTGGCCGACAATCTCCGGGTCGGCCTCGAGGCGACCCGGCCCCGGAAAAAGCGGATCCCCCAGCACGTTTACGACATGTTCCCGATTCTCTGGGACAACCGACAACGCCCGGGCGGCAATCTCTCAGGTGGCATGCAGCAACAACTGGCGATCGCCCGCGCCCTGGTCAGCAAACCCAGCGTGCTGCTGCTCGACGAACCCACCGAGGGCATTCAACCCAACATCATCCAGCACATCGGAGAGGTGCTGCAAAGCCTCGTCAACGAAGAGAACATGACCGTTGTCCTGGTCGAACAGTATCTCGACTTCGTCAAGGAATTCGGCCACGACTTCTATATCATGAATCGTGGCCGGATCACCGCCAACGGTGAGACGACCGACCTGACCCAGAAACTCATCTCCGACTACCTCAGCGTCTAGTCACATCCACCGTGGCCTTCACCAGCACCATCCGACTCCGGGATCCGGACGCCGACCCGACAGACACTCCCTCGCCACAAACGGCGATGGAGGCCGGTCGTGGTACGCCACTGCGGGCCGGATGTGGCCGCGCGCGGGTCGCCCGGATTGGTGGCCGCAGCCGGGTCACCAGCAACCGCGCCACCAATCCATTGAAACTCTGGGTGCCACGTCGCCCGGGACCGACCAGTTGGATCTACGCCACCACCTTTGGCGGCGGGCTGGTGGCCGGAGACAACATCCAGGTCGACCTGGAACTCGAAGCCGACACCACCACCGTGCTCACCACGCAAGCCTCGACCAAGGTCTACCGCTCGCTGCGAGACCGCGGCTGTCACCAGCATTTGCACGCCAGCGTCGGATCGCACGCCACGCTGGTCGTCGCTCCCGACCCACTGGTCTGCTTCCGTGGGGCAATTTATCACCAGCACAACCGGGTGCACCTGGCCGAGGATGCCAACCTGGTCCACATCGACTGGCTCACCAGCGGCCGCAGTGCGCGAGGCGAGTGCTGGCAGTTCGGACGACTGGCGAGCCGGCTCGAGATCATCCGCGACGGCCGCATGCTCCTGCTCGATTCACTGGAACTCGTCCCCCGCGAAACCTCGCTCGACAACCCGCTGCGAATGGGACACCATCACTGCCTGGCCACGGTCGTGCTGTTCGGCCAACAACTGGTCGAAGGGATCGAGTCGATCCAGCAACAGGCTGCCGCGGCAGATGACTCCGAGGACGGTTGCCTCGAATCGATCAGCCCGAAAGCCGAGGGCCTCATCTGGCGACTCGTGGGGCCAAGCACCGAGGCCGTCGGCAGACGGCTCAAACACCGACTGGCCTTCCTCGCCGATCACTTGCAAGAAACACCCTGGGAGCGAAAGTGGTAACCCGCCGACGGTGGGCCTGTCACCAAGGAGATCCTGCTGATGCACCTGAGTCCGCGTGAAATCGAAAAACTGATGCTTCACAACGCCGGGGCCGTCGCCCAGAAGCGACTCGCCCGTGGCCTGAAACTCAATCACCCCGAGGCGGTCGCGCTGATCGCGGCGCAACTGCTGGAATTCATCCGCGACGGTCGGAGCGTGGCCGAGTTGATGGACCTGGGCCGACAGTTCCTCGGACGCCGCCAGGTGATGGAGGGAGTCGCCGAGATGCTCGACGAGGTCCAGGTCGAGGGCACCTTCCCCGACGGCACCAAGCTGGTCACCGTTCACTCGCCCGTGTCTGACATCGACGGCAACCTGGAACTGGCACTGTACGCCAGTGGCCTGCCGGCCCCCGACCTGGAGGTCTTTGGCGATCAGCCGGGAGATTCCGAACCCGACCCGCCGGGAGCCTGTTTCACACCGGACGAGACACTGATTCTCAACGCCGATCGAGACACCGTATCACTGGAAGTGACCAACCTCGGCGATCGCCCCATCCAGGTCGGCAGCCATTACCACTTCATCGAGACCAACGCTGGCCTCTCGTTCGACCGCGACGCCGCCTATGGCAAGCGGCTGGACATCCCCGCCGGCACCGCCGTGAGATTCGAACCCGGAGAATCTCGTACGGTCAACCTGGTCGATATTGCCGGCAACCGGGTCATCCGCGGCGGCAACAACCTGGCCGACGGACCAGTCGATGAAGCCGGCCGCGCGGCGGCTCTCGAGAACGTCGCCAAGCAGAATTTCGCCCACAAGGGCTAGGCAGTCCACCCGGGCACGAACACCCATTCGCATCTTCAACACGCCGGTCGATTCTCCCAGAGGCATCGACCCCCAGTCGGAAGACAGACAGCATGGCCTACGAAATCAAGCGTTCCACCTACGCGGAAATCTACGGACCCACCACCGGTGACCGGATGCGATTGGGTGACACCGGGCTGGTGCTCGAGGTCGAACACGACCACGCGGTCTACGGGGACGAGTGCAAGTTTGGTGGCGGCAAGGTGCTCCGCGAGGGCATGGGACAGGCCGCCGGTGTCTCGCAGGCCGACGCGCTGGACCTGCTGATCACCAACGCCCTGGTTATCGACTACACCGGTATCTTCAAGGCCGACATCGGGATCAAGGGTGGCCGCATCGTCGGCATCGGCAAGGCAGGAAATCCCGACGTGATGGCCGGGGTCGATCCACAGATGATCGTGGGAGTGACGACCGAGGTGGTCGCCGGGGAGGGCAAGATCCTGACGGCCGGAGGCATCGACACCCACATCCACTTCATCTGCCCCCAGCAGGCAGACGAGGCCATCGCCAGCGGACTGACGACGATGCTCGGGGGCGGCACGGGCCCCGCAACCGGCACCTGTGCCACCACCTGCACGCCCGGAGCGACTCACATCCAGATGATGCTGCAGGCCACCGATGACCTGCCGCTGAACTTCGGATTCCTGGGCAAGGGGAACACGGCCAAGCCCGAGGGAATTGCCGAGCAGATCGTCGGTGGCGCGGTGGGACTGAAACTGCACGAGGACTGGGGGACCACTCCCGCGGCGATCGACTGCTGCCTGACTGTCGCCGAGGACTACGACGTCCAGGTCTGCATCCACACCGACACGCTCAACGAATCGGGATTTGTCGAAGCCTCGATCGCAGCCTTCCGCGGCCGCACCATCCACACCTACCACTCCGAGGGAGCCGGTGGAGGACACGCCCCCGACATCCTCACCGTCTGCGGACAACCCAATGTCCTGCCCAGTTCCACGAACCCCACCCGCCCGTTCACCCGCAACACGATCGACGAACACCTCGACATGCTGATGGTCTGCCATCACCTGGACAAGAATCTGCCCGAGGACGTGGCGTTCGCCGAGAGCCGGATCCGGGGCGAGACGATTGCCGCCGAGGACATCCTGCACGACCTCGGCGCCATCAGCGTCATGGGCTCCGATTCCCAGGCCATGGGACGCATTGGCGAGGTGATCACGCGAACATGGCAAACGGCCGACAAGATGCGGGCCCAGCGAGGGCGATTGCCCGAGGAGACCGGCGACAACGACAACCTGCGAATCCGCCGCTACGTGGCCAAGTACACGATCAACCCCGCCATCGCCCACGGAATGAGCCACGAGATCGGTTCGGTCGAGGTGGGCAAGTTGGCAGACCTGGTGCTGTGGCACCCGGCCTTGTTCGGGGCCAAGCCGGAAATGGTGATCAAGGGAGGAATCATCGCCTCCAGCCAGATGGGAGACCCCAACGCCTCGATCCCCACCCCGCAACCGGTCTTCACCCGCCCGATGTTCGGCGGCTATGGACGCGCCGCAGCGGCCACCTCACTGGCATTCGTCAGCCAGGCCTGCCTGGACAACAACTCCGCTGCCGATTACGGGCTCGCCAAGACACTGGCCGCAGTGAAGAACTGCCGGTCGATCAACAAGACCGACATGAAGCTCAACGACGCCACGCCCGATCTTCACGTCGATCCCGAGACCTACCAGGTCACCGCCGACGGAGTGGAACTGACCTGCGAACCGGCCGAAGAACTTCCGCTGGCACAGAAGTACTTCCTGTTCTAGTCGCCGACCACCCGCCGGACCCGCTGGCTGTTGCGGTACCCGATGCGGCAGGCGACGGCTCGCAGTTGCGTTCCCTTGGGCACCGAAAGCGGTCGGCTGTAGAGTTGCCATTTCGGCCGATTCCCGCCACCGATCGCGTAAGCGATCGACGCCCCCGGTGTCTCGGAACCGATCGTCACCCTCACCCCAGCATCACCGGTCGGCTTGCCGATCGAAATCACCGGATCCGCCGTCGATTCGTACCGGTTTCCCGGCCGCATCGCTTCAACCAGCAAGGCCTCGGGAACCAACCCCTGGTCACCGATCTTGTCCTGCCAATTCTCCAGTTCTCCTCGCAGCCGTTTCAACGCGGCCGCATGAGCCGGATCGGACGCCAGGTTCTTGACCTCGAACGGGTCACTGTCCAGGTCGTACAACTCCTCGTCCGGCTTGGTCGGTTCGAAATACTGCCGCAGCGCAACCGTGCCAAGTTTCCCGGCGGCATTCAGCCGCCGCATGTCGATCATGGTTGGCATCTTGTTCATGTAATCGATGTTCTGGGCCCGTGTGCGACCCGGCATCAGGTTGCGGATGTACTTGTACCGTTGATCCCGGACGGCACGGATCAGGTCGTACGCCTCGTCCATCCGATCGCGATGGGCAAACAGGTACCGACGGGGTTCGGCGGTGTGCTGGCCCAGGATCACCTGGCCATGCATGTGGACTGGCGGGGTCACACCGGCCAGTGACAGCGCGGTGGCGGGAAAGTCGAGAAAACAGACAAGGTCGTCGCGTGTCGTTCCCGGCTGGATCTGTCCCGGCCAGCGGACGACCAGCGGCACATGGATCCCCGAGTCGTAAATCCAGCGTTTGCCACGGGGCAGCCCTTCACCGTGGTCGCCCCAGAACATCACGATCGTGTTCTTGTCCAATCCGTCAGCCTTCAACCTCGCCAGGATTCTCCCCACCTGGGTGTCCATCAGCGTGATGATGTCGTAGTAACGTGCCCGGTCACGCCGAGCCGCCGGGGTGTCGGGAATGTAGGGCGGCAACGAGACCCCGTCGGGGTCATGGATCAGCTTGTCGAACTTCGCCCGGATCTTGCTCTCATGCGACACCGTCAGGTTGATCACGCTGAAGAAGGGCTGTCCCTTGGCCCGGCCGCTCCAGTCGGTGCTCTTGCGGCCACTCTCGTCCCAGGCGGTCAACGGCGGTTCAAAGTTGTAGTCGGTTTTCGACCGGTTGGTGCAGTAGTAACCTGCCGCCCTGAGATACTCGGTGAAACACCGCACGTTGGGTGGCGGCACGATGCGAGACCGCATGTGCTGGCTACCAATCGACACGGGATAAACACCGGTGATCAGCCCCGAGCGGGCCACCGCGCAGACGCCCGCGTGTGAGAAGCACCGGCGAAACACGACACCCTGGGCGGCCAGGCCATCGATGTTCGGCGAGGTCGAGTACTTGTCGCCGTAACATCCCAGGCTGGGGCTGATGTCCTCGCAGCTGATCCAGAGAATGTTGGGACGATCGGCGGCGGACGCCGTCAACGGCATCCCGGACACGAGCCAGAACACAGCGACCACCAAAAAACGGTACCGGATCATCACTTGCCCTCCTTCGCAGCGAGAATCCGCTTCAACGCCTCGTTGGCAGCTCCCTTGACGTGATAATCCATGTGCTTGGCAGCCATCCTCAGAGCCGGCACCGCGTCCGCAGCGGGCGGTCCGACACGGGCCAGGAAATCGGCCGCCGTGCAGGCCACACCACGCTGGGGATGCGTCAGCCCCTTGGCCAGGACACCGACTCCCGATCCCGTTTCGCCCAGCCGACTCAGGGCATAGGCACCGCTCAACCGCACGCCAATTGTCTTGTGTCCCAGGAGCGTCTGCAGTCGTTTCCGCACCCGCTTTGTGGCCGACGACTTGTGGGCCAGGTCGCCCAGGCCACTGGCGGCCCAGTAGACAACTGCCGGGTCGTCATGTTGCAACGCCCGGACCAGGGGCTTGACCGCATCGCCGCCAAACGACGGCAGGGTCAGCGCCGCTCGCAATCGACGGGTCCGTGATTTCGCGGCCAGGTCTGCCGACCACTCGGACAGGCTCCGTCCAGCCACGCTCTTCGGTGCGGCTGCCGAACACTCGATTGCCAGCAATCCAGCCAACAGGACGGCCGATAAGGCCACAGATCTTTGGCTCAACACGTCTCAGTCTCCTCGTGTCACCCGGTTGTCAGCGGGAATCCCCGGGCGTGCCATTCTCCAATGCCACCGTCCATCGAGATCACGTTGGTGTAACCCATTTGCTGCAAGGCATCCCCGGCCAGCGCCGAGCGATAACCACCACCGCAATACAGCACAATCTCGGTGTCGTGACCGGGAATCGCTCGTTCGATGTCGCGTTCGATCACTCCCTTGCCCAGGTGAACAGCACCCGGCAGGTGCGCCATTGCCCACTCGGTGTCCTCACGAACGTCAACCAGGACGAACGAACGATCCGCGTCCATCCACTCCTTCACGTCCACGGTGGTGCATTCGCGGACCCGTGTCTTGGCGTCGTTGACCAGATCAAGAAAACCGTTTGCGTGGTCCTTGCCCATGGTACTCTCCCCGAAAAATTGTCGATTCGCCCATACTAGCGATGCCTCATCACCTGTGAAACGGGTCCGTAGCCGACACGCTCAAGACGTGTCAGAATGGTGCACGAGAACTTCGAACGTTTCTCCACCCGGATTTCCCCACGTGGCTGACCACCGATCCGAACTGGCCCGTTACGAAGACGTCGATCGAGCCTATCTTGATCGCCGACGACTACGTCCCAGCGCCGGCTGGATCCTGTTGTGGGCGCTGGGAGTCGGCGCGGTCATCTCCGGCGACTTCTTCGGCTGGAATTACGGTCTGAAATATGCCGGATTCAACGGCCTGGCTATCGCCACCGTGCTGATGGCCGTGATGTACATCTGCATGGTCTTCACCATCGCGGAATTGTCCGCTGCCCTGCCTCACGCAGGAGGATTTTTCTCATTCACCCGCAACGCGCTGGGCCCACTGGGAGGATTCGTCTGCGGATTGACCGACACGATCGAGTACGTCGTCACGCCGGCCGTGATCGTGGTTGGTATCGGAGGATACATCAACGCGGTCGTCTACACCGATCCGTCACAGGCCCCCGAATGGTTGCCGCTGGTGTGGTGGACGCTGGCCTACGCGATCTTCGTGGTGATCAATGTCCTGGGAGTCGAGTTGACCCTGCGGTTCGGATTGATCGTGACCGGCCTGGCCGCGACCGTGTTGACGGTCTTTTATGCAGCGACCATTGCGACCGGTTCGTTTGACGCCGAATTGCTCTACAACATCCCGCCCGACGAAGGTCAAACCGCTCGTGGGCTTCCACATGGCTGGCTCGGGGTCTTTTCAGCACTCCCCTTTGCCATCTGGTTCTACCTGGCGATAGAACAACTCCCGCTGGCAGCCGAAGAATCGCACGATGTGGTGCGTGACATGCCCCGAGCCCTTCTGTTGGGAATCGTCACGCTGCTGATCCTGTCCTTACTGACGCTGGTTCTGAACACCGGGGTCGGCGGAGGTGCGGCGGCCTTGTCGACATCCGACGCCCCGCTCGAAGACGGATTTCGGGCGGTGTTCGACAACACCGCGACCAGTCGTATTCTTGGCCTGGTCGCGCTGACCGGCCTGGTGGCCAGCTTTCACACGATCATCTACGCCTACGGCCGCGTTCTGTTCGCGCTGTCACGGGCTGGTTACTTCCCCCGCTGGATTTCGATCACCGGCCGATCCCAAACACCCTGGGTCGCGCTTGTCCTGGGCGCGGTCGTCGGCCTGGGACTGGCAGCGGCAATCCACTTCAGCAAGGAGTCCGCCGGCGACGCGTCGGTTGAGAACCAGTCGGTCACCGTTGCCGCCGTTCTGCTCAACATGGCCGTGTTCGGTGCCGTGCTGTCCTACATCCTCGTCATGGTCAGCTACATCACGCTGAAAATCACCCGGCCCGAAATGCCACGCCCCTATCGCAGCCCACTGGGAATCCCCGGTGCGGCGGTGGGCACGATCCTGGCCGTGGTCGCCCTGGCAGCAACGTTCTCGGTCCCCGAGTTCCGCCCGGGCATGTACGGGGTCGCGGTCTTCCTGGCCGTCGGAGTCGCCTGGTTCCTCTGCTACAGTCGACACCACCTGGTGGCCCAGGCCCCCGAAGAAGAAGTGGCACTGCTTGCCGTCGCCCGGATGGAACTGACTCGAGACGGCAGCCAGGATCAAGAATCACAATCTGACGACATTGGCCCGCAAACCCCTGGCACGACGGACGGCACTCCATGACCCTCTCGGAACGCCCAACAGGTTGTCTGACACTCGAGGAACTCCGGGCACAAGTCGCCCAGGAGACCATCGATACGGTACTGGTCGGATTCACCGACCTCTACGGACGCCTGGCCGGTAAGCGATTCGACGCCGGGTTCTTTCTCGAAGAAGTCGCCACGCAGGGCACCCACGGATGCGATTACCTGCTGACGGTGGACATCGAGATGGAACCGGTCGCCGGTTACGAGTTTGCCAACTGGGAACAAGGTTACGGCGACGTGCACCTGGTCCCCGACCTGGACACTCTCCGTCACGCCTCCTGGCTCGACCGAACCGCCATCGTGCTCTGTGACGTCATCGACGATTCAACCGGCGAAGGCGTCCCACAGGCACCCCGCGTGATGCTCTCCAACCAGCTCGCCAGGGCGACCGGATTGAACTTCCAGCCCCAGGCGGCTTCCGAGTTGGAGTATTACCTCTTCCGTACGTCCTACCGGGAGGCTGCGGAGAAGGGCTACCACGACCTCCCGGCTGGGGGCTGGTATCTCGAGGATTACCAACTGCTGCACGGCAGCCGGGACGAGGACATTCACGGCGCAGCCCGGCGGCACCTGGCCGCGTCGGGGATACCCGTCGAGAACACCAAGGGGGAATGGGGGCTGGGTCAGCACGAGTTGAACATCCGCTACGGCCCGGTGCTGGAAATGGCCGACCGCCACGTGCTGCTCAAGCAGTGTCTCAAGGAAACCGCCGATTCGGCCGGTGCCGCGGTCAGTTTCATGGCCAAGTTCGACACCGACCAGGCCGGCTCGAGTTGTCACGTTCACATCAGCCTCTGGCAGGACGGCCAGAACGCATTTGCCGGTGACGAACAGTTGGGCCCGATCCGCTGCAGCCCGACATTCCGCCATTTCCTGGGCGGGTTCATGCAACACGTGTCCGAGTTGGTGCCGCTGCTGGCCCCGACAGTCAATTCCTACAAGCGATTCCAGTCGGGATCCTGGGCCCCAACCCGGATCGCCTGGAGCCACGACAACCGCACCGCAGGATTCCGCGTGGTCGGACACGACCAGTCCCTGCGAGTCGAGTGCCGCATACCCGGCGCCGACTGCAACCCGTACCTGGTCTACTCGGCAGCGTTGGCCGCCGGGCTCGACGGCATCGCCAACCAGATCGAACCACCTGATCACAGTGACGGCGATCTCTACCAGTCGGACCTCGTCCCGGCCGTTCCCGCCACCCTCGCCGAGGCCACGACACTATTCGCCAACAGCCAGTTCGCCCGCTCGGCCTTTGGCGACGACGTGGTTGACCACTACGTCCACTTTTTCCGTACCGAACAGGCCGCCTACGACCGCGCCGTGACCGACTGGGAACGTCGACGCTACTTCGAGAGGATCTGACACAGTGGCCTCAGCACAGCCGTTGATCGGGATCACCACCTACGGTCGCAACGAGGAAGACAAGTACTCGTTGCCGACGAATTACGTCTCGTCCGTTCGTCGCGCCGGTGGAATCCCGGTGCTGTTGCCGCCCGGCGAATCATCCATCGAAGCTCTCTTCGGCCGACTCGATGGCATCGTGCTGGCCGGAGGAGGCGACATCGACCCCGGACTCTACGGCGGCCAGATGCACCCGGAGGTCTACATGGTCGACCCCGACCGTGACCTGCTGGAACTGGGACTGACCCGCCAGATCCTCTCAAAAGACCTTCCCACCCTCGCCATTTGCCGAGGTGCCCAGATGGTCAATGTCGCCCTGGGCGGCTCGCTGTACGAACATCTGCCCGATGTGGTTGGCGATGAGATTGCACACCGCCTGCCACCGCGAGAACCGACACCACACGTGGTGAACCTGGTCGAAGGAACCGGGTTGTCCGAGTTGATGGGCCAGCTCACCTTCGATGCCGCCTCGTGGCATCACCAGGCTATCCACCGGGTGGGTCGCGGCCTGACGGTGGCCGCCCACGCACCCGACGGAACGATCGAGGCGGTCGAACTGCCCGATCACCGCTGGCTGTTCGCGGTCCAGTGGCATCCGGAATTGACCGCCGAGGTCGATCCCCTGCAGCAGACTCTTTTCGACGAACTGGTTGAAACCTGTGAACGGGAATTCGTAGAAACCCACAACGAGACCGACAATCGGCTCGCTGAAGAACAAGGAGACGAGGCGTGACGGGACGACTGGCCGGAAAAGTGGCACTTGTTACCGGGGCGGGTGGAGGGATTGGCCGGGAGACCTGTCGCCTGTTCGCTGCCGAGGACGCCCGGATTGTTGCCGTGGACATCAACGAGGAATCCGGCCAGGAGACGGTGGCCGAGATCGAGAGCGAGCGGCCGGGGACAGCGATCTTCATTCGAGCCGATGTGGCTGATCCCAGCGACTGCCAGGCAATGGTCGACGCAGCCGAAGCATCATTCGGGCAGCTCGATGTGCTGTTCAATAACGCCGGCATCATGGATCCTGCCGATGGCGATGCGGTCGAAACATCGCTGGAGACCTGGAACCGGACAATGGCTATCAATCTCACCGGGGTCTTCCTGGGCTGCAAGGCGGGTGTGCCGGCGTTGAAGCGGGCCGGTGGTGGATCGATCATCAACACCGCATCCTTCGTCGCGCTGCTGGGCGCTGCCACGCCACAGTTGGCCTACACGGCCAGCAAGGGAGGCGTGCTGGCCATGACACGAGAACTGGCCGTGATCCATGCCCGCGAAAATATCCGCGTCAACGCGTTGTGCCCGGGGCCGTTGAAAACCGAGATGCTGATGAGCTTCCTGGACACCGACGAGAAAAAACAACGACGGCTTGTCCATGTCCCGATGGGACGATTCGGAGAAGCCTCCGAGATGGCCGCGGCGGCCCTGTACCTGGCCAGCGACGAGTCCAGCTACGTGACCGGAACCGAGTTCACCGTCGACGGCGGAATCACGTCAGCCTACGTGACACCCGAGTGATCACGATCACTCTCACACCAGCGCCACGGCACGACACCAGCCGGCACTGGCCCCGGAGATCTTCACGGGAAGACACGACACGTAGAACCCGTGTGGACGTGGCAACTGGTCGAGGTTGGCCAGTTTCTCGATCTGGCAGTACTCGCGGGTGATCCCGGCAAAATGAGCTGGCCAGATATGACGGCCGTCTCCACTGGCCCGGTAGTCAGCCACCATGTCGGCAAACGGTCGATCAATGGTGTAAGCGTCGATGCCGATCATCCGCACTCCCTGTTCGACCAGCCACAGCACCCCATCACGTCCCAGGCCGGGTTGCCGAAAATACTCCGGCGATTCCAGCCTCGCATCGGCGCCGGTCCACAACAGCACAATGTCCCGGTCGGCCAGCGTGTAGTCGATGGTGGCCAGGGCCGCCTCGAGATCACCAACCGTGATCTCCTCGCCGGCCTCCTTGTGTCGCACGTCGATTCGGACCCCAGGGGCAAAACACCACTCCAGGGGAACCTCGTCGATCCGACGTGCCGGACGCCCCTCGGATTCAGCACCGTAGTGGTACGGGGCGTCGACGTGTGTTCCCGTGTGAGTGATGGCCTCGATCTTCTCGATCGCCCACCCCTCTCCGTTGGAATACACCAGGTCGTCCGGCGCGATGCCGAAGAACTGTTGCATCTGTGCCAGCCCCTCATCGGCATGCGTCACGTAATGAATCGATGCCGGCATCGGCTCGCTGACCGCCCCGTCCTCCAGGGGCACCGACAGGTCGATCAGTTTCATTCTGCCCAGCTCAGCAATCGAATCACTCATCTACCCGGTCACCTCATCTTCGGGAAAAAACAGGTCGTCGTCGCTGATGTCGGGAATCCCCACCACCAGGACCCGCATCCGTCCCCGCGCCCCATGAACCACACCGGGGGGAATGTGCACGATCGACCCGGTCCGCACCGGGTGCTCCACCCCGTCGAGCATCACGCTGCCCTCGCCATCGAGGACGTAGTACAACTCGGTGCCCACCTTGTGGTAATGCTCCCTGGCACCGTCAATATCAACCGCGTGTGCCCAGGCGGCCAGCCCCCGCTCCCGGTCCTGGCGGCTCAACAGCAGGTGTCGCCACCCGCAGGTGCTGCGTTCACGCTCGGCGGTCTCCTCGTGCCGAACCACCAGTCCACTCGCTTCGGCTTCCATCCCGCATCACTCCTCTCGCTTCTCGGCCGACTTGGCTTCCTGGTAGACCTGCTCCATTTCAATCAACGACGCCTGTTCCACGCCCGTCCCGCGAGCGGCCAGCCCGGTCTCGATCGCCCGGAACCGTCGTTCAAATTTCCTGGTACTCCGCCGCAGCGCTTCCTCGGCATTGATCCCCCACCGCCGGGCAATGTTGGCCAGTACGAACAACACGTCCCCGAGTTCCTCCTCGGCCCGATCCCGCACGTCGTCCGTCAGCGGTTCGTCCGGGATGACCTCGGCATCGACTTCCGCTGCAACTTCCGGCACCGAGATCTCATCAAACAACTCCTCGGACAATTCAGCCAGTTCTTCACGCAACTTGTCAAAGAGCATCCGACGATCGGGAAAATCGTAGCCAACACGCGCCGCACGCCCGGTGACCCTGGCAGCCCGGGCCAGGGCCGGCATGGCCAACGGCAACCCCTCCATCACGCCGTCACGCTGCTTCTCGGCGCGCTTGGCAGAATCCCAGTTTTTCCTCACCTCCTCGGAGGTCTCGGCCGTGTCGTCACCGAAAACGTGAGGGTGCCGCGTGATCAACTTGTCGGTCACACCCCGGACCACCTCGACCAGCCCGAATCGCCCCTCGTCGGCACCGATCTGGCAATCCAGCACCACCTGCAACAAGACGTCTCCGAGTTCTTCGACAATGGCCTTGTCATCACCCGAATCGATCGCTTCGAGCAACTCGTACGTCTCCTCGAGCGTGTACGGCTTGATCGTTTCGAGAGTCTGCTCCCGGTCCCACGGACAGCCATCGGGACCACGCAGCGTGGCGACGACCTGGCAGAATTCCTGCACGACCGGCAACAGGGTGTCGAATGGCGGCGGTTGGCCTTGTGGAGTGTTCATCGATGCGGGCTGGTGGTGTAGTATGAGACCGCATGATAACGACTCGCTGTCCGAGATGGAGATCCGTGCGATGACCCACCGCGTTCACACGTTCCGTTCCCACCTGCCAACTCTTCTGGCATTGGCCATTCTGACCGCCCCCCTGGCGCTGGCGGCAGACGATGCGGCCCAGGCGAAGCAGAAGGCTCGTGACCAGGCCTTCATGAAAGCGATGGCCGGCACCACGCTGACAGGATTCTTCAGCGTCGTCGGTGAAGAGAAGGACGGCCCGCCGAATGCCGACAGCTACGAGATCAGCAAGGTGACCAAGGGGGGCAACTTCTTCCTGTTCCACTCCAAGTTCGGCCAGGCCAAGCTGCCGCCACTGCCACTGCGAGTCGTCTGGGCCGGCACCAAGCCGGTGATCACGATGGACAAGATCACCATCCCCGGCATGGGCACCTTCTCGGTCCATCTCCTGATCGACGGCAAGCGGTACGCCGGCACCTGGTCGCACGGTGAAACGCTCGGCCACATGTGGGGCACCATCAAGAAAACCAAGACGGGCAAGAAGAAATGACGCGTCCCGGCACCTGTCTCGTCCTGGTCACCGCCTGGCTGCTGGCCACCACTCCAGCCGTGGCCGAGGACTTGCCCCCGCTGGTCGACATCTCGGTCACCAGCACACTTGATGGATCCCGACAACCATCCCGCATCTGGATCCCCAGGCGAGCCACCACCCGGCCAACTCCCCTGCTCGTGTTCCTGCACAGTTGGAGCGGTGATTACACGCAGGACAATTCGGCCTGGCTCAAGCAGGCTGTCTCGCGAGGCTGGATCTTCCTTCATCCCAATTTCCGTGGTCGCAATGACACGCCCGCGGCCTGTGGATCGAAGCTCGCCCGGGCCGACATTCTCGATGCCATCGACCACGCCGGCCGCAAGTACCAGGTCGATCCACGGCGGATCTACCTGGCTGGTTCCTCGGGCGGCGGTCATATGGCCATGCTGATGGCCGGCCATCACCCCGAGCGTTTTTCGGCCGTTTCGGCCTGGGTCGGCATCAGTGACCTGGGCGAATGGTACCGTTTCCATCTCAAGGACGGACAACCCCAGAACTACGCCCGTATGATCCTCAAGAGCCTGGGAGGACCGCCCGGGACCAGCAAGCAGATCGACCTCCAGTACCGTGATCGCTCACCCGTGTCGGTGCTCGCCCGTGCGGCCACTGTGCCGTTGGACCTGTGCGCCGGTGTCCACGATGGCAAAACAGGCTCGGTGCCGATCCATCACACGCTGAAGGCCTGGAACATTGTCGCCACAGCCCGCAAGGCGGCGGTGATTGGCGACGACGAGATGGACCAGTTGTGGACAGGTGGCCGATTGAAGAAGCCCGGCAATGGCGAGAACGTCAAGGACGCCGAGTTCGGTCGCCTGGTTCACCTCCGCCGACTCTCCGGGCCATCACGGGTGACGATTTTCGAGGGTGGTCACGAGGGGCTGTCCGGTCCCGCCTGTGCGTGGCTGGCTCGCCAGAAACGGCTAACGAGTCGCTGAGCAACCCGGCCACCCTTTCGACTTGTGAATACGGCTGCGGTTCTCGATCCGCGTGACGAACAGCGATTCGACCCCCCTGGTCTTTGCAACCAGTCGCTGCCCCGCCACTGGTCCCAGCACGCTGACGGCCGAGGCCATCGCATCGGCCGTGGCCGCATCAGCCGCAATCACCGTGACGCTCGAGGAAGTGGTCAGCCCCAGGCCTGTCCGGGGATCCAGGATGTGAGAATACCGCGTGCCGGAAATCGTGACCGACTGGTAGGCGTCACCCGACGTGGCGACGGCGACGTTGGCCAGTTCCAGCACCTCGACCGGTCGCTTGTCGGGATTCTCCAGTGACGCTACGGCCACCCGCCATCCCGGGCGACCCGGTGGCGGATCACCGACAGCCAGGTCGCCACTGCCATCGACCATTGCCTGGGTGAAGCCCCGGCGGGCCAGAATTTCCATCGCCCGATCAACGGCGTACCCCTTGGCAATACCTCCCAGGTCCAGACGCATGCCTCCGCGTTTGAGTGTGACCCGCCGTGCCGGGCGGTCCACAGACACCAATCGGTAACCCACCAGGCTCCGGGCCTGCTTCAACCGGTCGGCAGGTGGCAGTGCCTTCTGTCTCCTGGCCCGCCGCCAGAGCTTCGTCAGTGGACCAACCGTCACATCGAAGGCTCCACGGGAAGACTTTGAAATCCGCTGCGACAAGTCCAGCACCCGAACCAGGTCCTCGCTAACCGGCACCGGCTGCCCGGGCCGAGCTTGTGCACACAACCGTCGCAGTTCGCTGCTCGCCTGGTAATCGCTGCAAATCCCGTCGAGTTGAGTCACCCGGTCCAACGCAGCTTTCGCAGCGGTGTTTGCGGCTCCCATTTGGGACCCATACAATACGACGGTGAAATCGACCCCCATGGCCTTCCGGTGAAACTCAAACCTCGTCAGCGGTTCGTCGGCCAGTCCCGTCCGCAACGCGAACAGAACACTCACCACCGCAACACTGACGATCGTCGACCCGTGTCGCCTCACTGCACTCCTCCTCGCGGATGTCCCATGTTCAAGCTAACGGCTGCCAACTCGTCTCGACAACCCGTTGGGCACCTCGGCCGGGCCTCGTGGCAAACGAGTCTCCTGGTTCTCGTCGCCCTGGGATTGATCGGACAGTCCACAACACCGGCCGCACCGCCGATCACTCCGAAGGAAGCCGAGGCCAAGACGGCGGCCCAGATGAAACCCTATTCCCAGAAGATCCCCGGAACCACCGCCCGGTTCGGGATGGTGCCGATCCCCGGTGGCGAGTTCCTGATGGGCAGCCCGGCCGATGAAACCGATCGAGAAGCCGACGAAGGGCCCCAGTTGCGGGTGAAGATCGAGCCGTTCTGGATGGGCAAGCACGAGGTGACCTGGGACGAGTACGACGTGTGGAGCTTCAGCCTGGATATCCAACGCCGCAAGCTGGCCGGCATCAAGCCAACGCCACTGGACAAAACTGCCGATGTCGTGACACGCCCCACCAAGCCCTACACCGACATGACCTTCGGCATGGGACACAATGGCTACCCGGCCATCTGCATGACCCAACTCGCCGCCAAGATGTACTGCCGCTGGCTCTCGGCCAAGACCGGACACTTCTACCGGTTGCCGACCGAGGCCGAGTGGGAGTACGCCTGCCGTGCTGGCACCAAGACCGCCTACCACTTCGGCAACGACCCGAAGAAGCTGGGTGACTACGGCTGGCACTACGACAACAGCGAGGAGGCCTATCACAAGATCGGACTCAAGAAACCCAATCCCTGGGGCCTCCACGACATGCATGGCAACGTCAGCGAATGGGTTCTCGATGCGTATTCGGCCAAGCGCTACTCCGTGTTCGCCTCCAAGCCCGGACCATTGAGACCGCTGCAACTGCTCCACCAATCCAAGAAGCTCTATCCCAGGATCGTCCGTGGTGGCAGTTGGGATGATGATCCTGAAACTCTGCGATCGGCCAACCGGATTTTCTCCGACGCGGAGTGGAAGATGCAGGACCCGCAATTGCCCCAGAGCATCTGGTACCACACCGACGCGCTGTTCGTCGGGTTCCGGATCATCCGGCCGCTGAAGACTCCACCCGAAGCTCTCCGCCGCAAGTACGGCCTGGACGCTCCGGCCAAAATCAATACCGACGACTGAGTCGCCCTCGGGGAAATCAGGCCGAAAAGACCCGGTCCATTCTCTGGGAAATGTCCTTCAGTCTCGCCGCGTCGCCGCCGCCGACTTCCGCGGTCGCCCAGCCCGAGAACTTGATTTTCGCCAGGGCCCGCATCACCGCCGGCCAGTCACAGTCTCCGTCCCCGATCTTCACTCCGAATCCGGCGTAGGGTCCCTTCTGGTTCTGCAGCTTACGACTGTATTCCTTGATGTCGAGTTTCTTGATCCTCGAACCCAGCGTCGTGATCCACTGTTCGGGCCAGCCGAACCGCACCACGTTGCCCACGTCAAAGTAGGATCCCACCAACGGGCTCTTCAACTCGTCGATAAACCGGGCTGTCTCGATCGGGCTCAGCAGGAAGTTGTTCCAGACGTTTTCGATCAGGATCTGGATTCCCAGGTCCTCGGCCAGCGGCAGGCACTTGCGGATCTCGGCCTGCGACCGCTTGTACGCGTCCTGGTAAGAGACTGTCTTGTTGCAGACGCCAGGAACCAGCAGCGCACTGGTGCCTCCATAAGCCTTCGCGTCCCGGATGGCCCCCAGGAAACTTTCGCGGCCCTGCCGGCGAATTTGCTTGTCCTGGTGCGAGAACGGCTTGCCCCAATGGTCATATCCTACCACCCCGTGCACGATCAGCCCGGTCTTGTCACGAGCCCGGTTCACCTCGTCGTGATCCAACCGCACGTTGATATCAACCCCGGTGAACCCGGCGTCGACCAGCAATTGAAACTTCTCCTGGACGCTCCCTTTGCCAGCCACCATGCCGTACTTGACCGCCTTTTGCAGCTTCACCTTGGGAGCAGCAGCAGCGGCCCGGGAGGCGGAGAAACCGGCGGTGGCAGCCGTGGCCGCGGCGGTGGCCAGGAAATGACGACGATTGATCGAGTTGGTCATGAGGAGAGACTCGCGGAAATGTGGAGATCATGTTGAAGAAAAATAATCCGGAACAGCATGGTAACCTCGTGACCACTCCAATTCCCACTCGCGACAGGCTCGCCTAGGCCAAATCACATGTGCTATCCTGAAACGGCTGACGGTGCTGATGACCTTCCCGTTTCGAACACGACGAGCAGGCCGACGGTGGCTTGGGCGCGGATCAGGAGACCTCCACAGATGACCACTTCCCGACGTGACGTTTTGAAGAGCACCGCGGCAACAGTCGGCGGAGCCGCCCTGGCCTCGCTGAACGCCGGAGTCTTTGCCGGCCAGAGCAGCGAGACACTGAAGCTCGGGCTGGTCGGTTGTGGCGGACGGGGTGGTGGAGCGGCCGTCAACGCTCTCTCGGCCGACCCACACACGCGTCTGACCGCGCTGGGAGACGCCTTCGGCGATCGACTCGAGGGCAAACTGTCGGCATTGAAAAAGTCCGGCGTGGGCGACCGGGTTGACGTGGTGCCGGAAATGCGATTCAGCGGTTTCGACAACTTCAAGCACGTTGTCGACAACGTCGACGTCGTCCTGCTGGCCACACCACCGCATTTCCGCCCCCAGCACCTGCGTTACGCCGTCGAGGCCGGCAAGCACGTGTTCGTCGAGAAACCCGTCGGTGTCGACGCCCCGGGCATCCGCAGCGTCCTGGAATCGTGCAAGATGGCCGCCAAGAAGAACCTGGCGATCGTGTCCGGGCTGTGCTGGCGGTATCACCAGGGAATGCGAGAGACATTCGCACGAGTGCACGACGGGACGATCGGCGACATCACCGCGCTGCAGTGCAGCTACAACAGTGGCGGCGTCTGGGACCCACGCGTCACCCGTGACAAGTGCAAGAGCGACATGGAGTACCAGATGCGGAACTGGTACTACTACACGTGGCTCTCGGGCGACTTCAACGTCGAACAACACGTGCACAGCCTCGACAAGATCGGCTGGGCCATGCAGGACAAGCCACCCATCCACGCCAGTGGCAGCGGTGGCCGGCAGCAAAGAACCGAGGTCAAGTACGGCAACATCTACGACCACTTCAACATCGTCTACGAGTACGAGAACGGGGTGAAGGCCTTCGCTCGCTGCCGCCACTTCCGAGGCTGTGCCAACGATGTCACCGACCACATCTTCGGCACCAAGGGCCGGGTCGACGTGATGCGGCATCGCATCTACGACATGGCCGGCAAAGAGGTCTGGCGGTTCAAGGGCCGCAGCAAGTCGATGTACCAGGTCGAGCACGACGAGTTCTTTGCCAGCATCCGCTCGGGAAAGCCGATCAACAACGGCGATTACATGAGCAAGAGTTCGATGCTGGGAATCATGGGCCGGATGGCTGCCTACACCGGCAAGCAGTTGAGCTGGGATCAGATGATGAATTCCAAGCTCGACCTCAAGCCACCGGGTTACGAGTTCGGCAAGCTCGAGGCGCGACCGATTGCGATCCCCGGCGTGACACCGTTCGTCTAGGGAGCCTTGCCGTCACCGGCGGCACGTCGGCCCATTTCCTCGCGTTTGCGCTTCTGGAGGTGATCCAGGATCGTCTCGTGGTTGGTGTCCACGTACGTCACGTAATTCACTCCGCCCAGATCAAAGACCCTGGCCACAACCCGGGTCGCGTCGCGTTTCTGGCTCCACGATTTCTGGTCCCAGCCGGTCAACGCCTCGATCGCCTGATCAGTCGAGGCGAGGTCGATGGGTTCGGTGGCCACTGGGTCAGCAAGTTTTTCCTGGCCCTCGGGCGCCCCTCGCCTCGGGTCCGGCTCGGTGCCGGAAAATTGCCACCAGAAGACTCCCCCGACGGACAGCAACAGGACGGACACCGTCAGTGCCGTCCGTCCGGCGGACCACGAGGCCGGTTCACTCGCACCTCTGCCATCGCCTCGGCTGGCTGGCCCGGGCAACGTGACCTGGCGGTAAATGTCGTCGCTATTCATGAACCGGCCTGAAGGGCCCTAGTCACCAAAGGCATCGTCGAAACGGTGTGACGAGGGAGCGAAGTCAACGTTCTTGACGAACTGGCAAGCCTCGGCCGCTCCCTGCTCACGATCCATTCCGATGTCTTCCCATTCGATCGACAGTGGACCCTGGTAGTCGATGGCATTGAGCGATCGGATGATCTCTTCAAATCGGACTCCTCCGCGGCCGACGCTGCGGAAATCCCAGCCGCGGCGGGCATCACCCCAGGCCAGGTGACTGGTCAGGATGCCGGTGCGGCCATTGAGCGTCACCGAGGCGTCCTTCATGTGGACGTGGTAGATCCGATCGGGGAAGTAACGAATGAACTCGACCGGATCGACCCCCTGCCAGATCAGGTGGCTGGGATCAAAGTTGAACCCGAATTCCTCGCGATTGTCCAACGCCTGCAACGCACGCTCGGCCGAGTAGATGTCGAAGGCGATCTCGGTGGGATGCACCTCCAGGGCAAACTTCACGCCGCACTCCTGGAACACGTCCAGGATCGGATTCCAGCGTTCGGCCAGCAGGTCGAAACCGGCGTCGATCATGCTGGGTGGAGTCGGTGGAAAATCGTAGATCAGGTGCCAGATGCTGGATCCGGTGAACCCGTTGACCACGTCGACACCGAGTTTCTGGGCCGCTCGCGCCGTGTCGGTCATCTCCTGGATCGCTCGCTCGTTGACACCAGCGGGATCGCCATCACCCCACACTTCCGGGGGAAGGATAGACTTGTGACGTTCATCGATCCGGTCAAGCACCGCCTGACCGACAAGATGATTGGAAATCGAGAACAATTGCAGGTCGTACTTTTCCAGCAGATCGCGTTTCCGCGAACAGTAAGTGTCGTCGGCCAGAGCCTTCTGCACCTCGAAATGATCACCCCAGCAGGCGAGTTCCAGCCCGTCATATCCAAATTCGACGGCCTTCTTGCAGAGTTCTTCCAGCGGCAGGTCGGCCCATTGGCCGGTGAAGAGGGTCACGGGGCGTGCCATTGCAGTTCCTTATTGTGTCTATCCAAGTGGGCTCTGGTTGTGTCTGGTTGCAGCACCGGGCGATGCATCCTCGACATGAGGACCGCCAGCCGCGACAGGTCAAACTAGTTCGGCTCAGGATGAAAGTCAACGACCCGCCAGTGGCACCAACAACACCTTGCGGTAGGTGATTCCCCCGGTGATCCCGTCCAGTGCGACGTGCCCGACCGCCGGTCGATCGGGATCGGCCACCGTCGTCATCAGCACCCGGCGACCGTTGATTTCGACTCGCACCGCGTCACCGTCAACTCGAAGTTTCAACGTGTTCCACTGGCCGGTCGGCTTCACCACGTTGTCCGCCGGTGGGGTCACTCCAAACAGTGCCCCGGTGGAAAACTGGTCCGCGGCAACACCGGCATCGCTGGAGAGTTGCAACTTCAAGGCACCGGTGGCCGGGTTTCCGGTTCCGGCGTACCGGAAAAACACGCCCCCCTGCCCCGTCTCCCCCTCGGTCTTCCATTCCAGCGACAACTCGAAACCCGGCATCTCTCGAGGCGAAACAATCAGGCTGCCGGCCGAGCGTCCCGGAGCCGCTCGCCACGCCACGCCGTCAATCCCCCACTTGCGAGATCCGAGCCGGGTCCATTTCTCAAGCGAATAGAGTTCCGCCCATGCACCGGCAACCTGTTTGGCTGCCGACGTTTTCGGGTATGTCTTCTCGATCCTCGCCAACAATGGCAAGGCCCTCTCCGGCCGACCCCGGGCGATTTCGGCTCGCGCCTCGGCCAGCACTCGCAATCCTCGTCGATCCAGGAACTCGGCCCCGGGCGGTCCGGCCCGTCGTAGCCGTCGAGCCGCTGAACTGCCACGTCCCTGCAGATCATGATACAGGAACACGCCCAACCGGAGTTGCGCCGCTGTGTCGCCGGCAGAGAGAGTTGGCTCGACCAGGCCCACCAGGTCGCTGCCGGCCATCTTGCCCAACGGCCGTTCCACCGACTTGGCCTGGCCACGACACACGAGGATGTCATTCTCGAACTTGACGAACTTCAACTTCACGCTACCGATCCGCACCGGATCGTCGGGTTTCATTTCCGACACCACCCGCCTGGCCTCCTTCCAGAACGTCTCGATAGACGCCAGTTCCTGTGCATCCCATTTCAACAATCCGTCAACACCTGAGAGCACCGGATCTCGCCGCGCTGTGGCCAGGTGCGACCTGGCGGCCTTGTAGTCGCGTGTGGCCAACAACTTCTGCCAGGTGACCATGTAGGTGCTCAACGGCAACTCGGGGATCTTGGCAGGCTTGGCAGCCTTCTTGGGTGAGTCCTTGGCCGACTTCGCCAGCGCCTTGGGATCGACCACCAGCTTGACGGACGGCTTTTTGACCTTGTCCGTCTCGGACATCTTCCGGTCGACCTTGGCGACGACAGGTCGAGGCTTTGCGGGAGCCCCGACAACCAGGGTTCCACGATTGGGACGCTGGTGCAGCCGGACCATCATCATCGGTGCCGTGGCACTGGGACCACCGCTGTAGACCAACCATCGCTCGTCGTCGCTCACGGCGAACTGGCGAGCCAGTGGATCGTCGACGTAATCGGCCAATTCGAGTTCCGCAACGGTCTCGTCCCGGGCAAATCGCCCACGGAGGGAAGACCGCCGCCAGCGGACCAGTGTCTTCCCATCGAAGACATACTGCCTGAGTCCATCGCCGGACAGGCAGGGACGAATCCCCGGCAACTCGAACGCCTCAGCCGCACCGAATGCCGCGTCGACCTTGATCCGCGACGCATGAAAACTCTTCGCCGTGTCTCCGACCGACTCAACAAAAAACAGGTGAAGCCCACCACCGAGCACCTGCGAGGCGGTCCACCTCGGAGAGGTCTTGGAACTGGAGGCCAGCGGCCGCTTGTCGTCGAAGGGCTGCAACGGTCCGCCACGAACGGCTCCCCAGATCGCGGCCTTCTCGGGCACGGCATAAACAAGCAACCCCTGCATCGTGACGCTGGGAGAGGCACGACGGTCACGACCACGGGTGATTGGAACGAACTGTGGATGGTTGAATTCGTCAAACGAACTGGGCCGGGTCGCGTAATAGATTCCCCGTCCGCCGGTTCCATCGGCAACAAACCACAGCGAGAGCCCATCCGAGCTCAACCAGGGATCCCGTGGTCGCCCGGCCGCGTTCACCGCCGCGATCGGCACCGGCTCGCCCACGCGGGCGTCGGAGAACCACCGGGTCGCCAGCAATGAACTGGCGCCCTTGCGAGCGGCCTGGAACACCAGGTCAACCTGTTTGGCCGAAACCGTCACCTGGCGTGTCTGGTCCTGGAAACCCTCGCGGACAATCGTCACCGCGTGTGCTCCCTTGGATGCGGTGACCACGCACGGAGAGAGTTGCGGCTTGCCTTCTGCGTTGTGAACTCGCTGATCATCAATCAACACAATCGCACCGGCCGGTGTCGTCTCGACACGAATCGTCCCCGTGGCGTGAACCGCGGCCGGCAACGCGACGGCCGGCTCGGCACCGCCATCCCGGTCCTGGTCCTCACCAGCCCCGGCTTCCTGGCCCGGACCGACCGAACTTCCAGGATCCCCGTCGCCGCCAACACCGAACGCGAACAACAGCACAATCGCCACCACGCCCAGGCCAGCGGTGATCGCCAGCGGCATCCAGGCCGGCCGGCCTCGTGCCGGACGTCCGGATGATCGGCTCCCGGTCGATTTCCGACCACGACTCCGGGCCACCACCGGTGACTCGGACACCTCGATGGTGGGAAGCCCCGCCTCAGCAGGAACCTCGATGGGAAACCTCTGACCACACTCGGGACAACGGGCGGTCTTGCCCACGACCGAGTGGTCAGGAAAAACCAGTTGCCTTTGGCAACCCGGGCAGGCGATCGAGAGGCTGGACATGGTCGATCGGTTCGGTGAACAAACGCCCGTCAGAACAGGTGACGACGGCCCATCCTAGGCCGTTTCCAACCTCTTTTCCATCAGTTCTCGGCCTGTTGCCGTCATAGCCGTTACAGCCGGACCCGACTCCCGGCGACCCCCGGTCACCGGAGCTTCACCTGTCTCGCACCACTGGTAAGATGAAACCTGACCGGGTCGATCCACAATCGGCCCATCTCGTTCTCACAATCACCTCACCCGGTCCAACCCATGCGCAGCGAATCGGAAACTCCGTTCCACGACGGGGACTTCACGATCCCGGTGTCCGAACGGGTCCGTCGGCTGCCGCCGTATCTCTTCGGACGCATCAACGACCTGAAGCAGAAAAAGCGGGCCGAGGGTGTCGACGTGATTGACCTGGGCATGGGCAATCCAACCGATCCACCCGACCCGCTGATCCGCACCAAGCTCGCCGAGGCGGTCGAGGATCCGCGGAACCACCGCTACAGCGTCTCGGCAGGCATCGCCAACCTCCGCCGCGAGGTTGCCGCGCGTTACTGGAAGCGGTACGGAGTGCGACTCGATCCCGACGACGAGGTGATCGCGTGCATCGGATCCAAGGAGGGCTTCAGCCACATGTGCCTGGGCCTGATGGGCCCGGGTGACACCGCCATCGTTCCCGCGCCATCCTTTCCCATTCACGTCTACTCGGTGATGCTCGCCAGCGGCAACGTGATTTCCCTGGACTGCCGTGACCCCGACGCTTTTCTTTCCAACATCTCCTACGCCTGCGAACACCTCGAACCCAAGCCCAAGGTCGTCATCGTCAATTTCCCACACAACCCGACGACGACCTGTGTCGAATCCGACTTCTACGTCGACCTGGTCCGCCTGGCCAAGCGATTCGGTTTCCTGGTGATCAGCGACTTCGCCTACGCCGACATTTGCTTCGACGGTTACCAGGCCCCCAGTTTCCTGTCGGCCCCCGGCGCACTGGATGTCGGCGTCGAGTTCACCACCATGAGCAAGGGCTACAGCATGGCCGGGTGGCGGATCGGGTTCTGCACGGGCAACGCCGAGATGATCCGGGCCCTGGCAACGATCAAGGGCTACTACGACTACGGCATTTTCCAGCCGGTCCAGATCGCAGCGATCATCGCCATGCGTCACTGTGACGCGGCGGTCGAGAGCATCACGACTGAATACCAACTGCGACGCGACGCGCTGTGCGATGGGCTGGAACGGCTCGACTGGAAAGTGACCCGACCACTGGGGAGCATGTTTGTCTGGACGCCGATTCCAGAGCCGTGGGCCGAGATGGGATCGATCGAATTCGCCCTGAAACTGCTCGACGAAGCCGGTGTCGCCTGTAGCCCGGGCCGCGGTTTTGGCGAGGAGGGAGAGGGATACCTGAGACTCGCCATCGTCGAGAATTCACAACGACTCCGGCAGGCCGTTCGCCAGATCGACCGCTGCCTGAAGGCTGAAACCACAACCACCGGTTCCTGATTCACGGGTCGCTCCATGAACCAGCCGATTCCTGATCCGATCGACCCGGCCACCCTTCCCGAACTGGCGCGAGGGGTCATCGCTGCCGACCGCTTTCCGTGCCTGGCCACCGTCGACGGCCAACGACCACGATTGCGACCCGTCTCCCCGGTCCGCACCGACGGATTCACTGTCTACGTCGCCAATCTCCGCAGCTACGCCAAGACAAACCAGATCCAGGTCAACGCGAACGTCGAACTGTGTTACGTCGACGAGAGTCATGACCAGGTCCGGATCGCCGGCCACGCCGAGGTCGTGACAGAGCAAGACGTGCTCGAGGAGATCTGGAACGACAACCCCCTGTTGAGAGGCTACCTCGGCACGATCGACAACCCCGAACTGATCGTCTACCGCGTGGTGCCCCAAAGCGTTCGTTACATGAAAGAATGGGCCCTGGAGTACCACGACGTCCCATTGGATTGAGACTGAAGCTATTGCCTGTGAACCGGCAGGACAACATCTTTGTCGGGACACCCTCAACTGAAGTCATCTTGGACTATTCAAGCGACCGATCTCCTGTGGTAGACTGCAGGTGGACGCGGACTCGAATCTCCACGGAACCGTCCGATGCTCCCTGACTCTCACAACCCGCTCGACGATGACGGCCCGGCCGTCCCGGAGACGGTCTTGACCGATCCGATCCACGATCTCGAGATGGAAGACCCGCAGGAAATGTTCGGCGAGGGGGCCGAAAACCCGTTCCGGGATTGGAATCCCGAGGGCACGTCTCCACGAATCGTCGCGGTTGATGACAGTGATGTGGTCGAGCTCGAATTGGCCGACGAGTTGGAAACCGACGGCATCGGCAGCCGGCTGGGAGTCGCCGGCACGGCCGTCAGCCTCCTGCTTCACGCCTGGGTCATCTTCAACCTGTCGGGATTGTTTGTTGAACCCAACGACACCGCGCCCAGCGTCCCCCCGATCGAGACGGTGATGAACGAGCCGGAAGATCTTGAGGAGATCGAGGAGCAAATCGACTACGAACTGGCCAACCCGGATGAGCGTGAACTGGAAGTCCGCGAGGTGATCAATTCGACCAGTGTCGGCATCGCACAGAATGACAACCCAGAGCTCCAGGCGCCACCAACTCCGGAACTCGAACGACCGCCGACGGAGTTGCAGCAGACCGCCTACGACATCCCCGAAGGGATCGAGGTCGATGACCGCATGGTGGTCAAGGGCACCGTCGGTGAGGCCATCGTGCAGCTCGAATCGGCTCTCGACCTGGTCACATGGGAGATCGCCAACAACCTGAAAGAACGCAAGGTGCTGGTCGTCTGGATGCTCGATGCCTCGGGCAGCCTGGCCAGCCAACGCAAACTGGTACAGAAACGGCTGAAGCGAATCTACGGCGAACTGGATGCCCTGGAACGCTCCGGGCAGTTGCCAATGCGCGACCAGCCGCTGCTTTCGGCCGTCGTCTCCTACGGCCAAAAAACCAACTACCTGACCAAGGCCCCCACCGACCAGTTCGCCAAGATCGAGGCGGCATTCGCGGCACTCAAGGCAGACACCAGCGGCCGGGAGAACGTCTTCACGGCGATCTTCCAGGTGATGGGCATGTGGGGCCATTTCCGCAACAAGCAGGGCCGGCAGATCATGCTGGTGGCGATCACCGATGAAGCTGGAGATGATCACGGTGCCCCGTTGGAAGCGGCCATCAGCCGCTGCCGTCGGAAGGGCGCCAAGGCCTACGTGATCGGCCCCTCGGCCCCGTTCGGTGCCCGCAAGGGGTACGTGCCCTATGTCGCTCCGGAAAACGGCAAGACCTACCAGTTGCCTGTCGACCTGGGTCCCGACGCCGCGATCCCCACCCAGGTCAGGCTGCCCTTCTGGTTCAACGGCCCACAGTACAATCGTCCCCCGCTCTCCTCCGGATTCGCGCCCTACGCGCTGGCCCGGATGGTCACCGAGACCGGCGGCATCTACTTCATGTCCAATATGACAACGATGGCCGGACTGGCGCCGATCGGACAGTTCGACGCCGCGTCCATGCGGCCCTTCGAACCGGACTACAAGTACTCCTCGCCAGCCGACTGCCTCAAGGACATCGCAAAACATCCGCTGCGAATGGCCGTCTACAACGCCTCGATCGCCAGCCGACAATTCCAGGCCAACAGCACACCCCGGCTGGACATCCGGGTCACACCGGGCAATTTCAAACAGGTTGCCAGCGATGCACAGAAATCGGTGGCCGAGAGTGCGTTGATGATCAACCAGATCCTGCAAGCGTTTCCGCGAGGAATCGAGCAGGCCTATCACGCCGAACTCTCACCACGCTGGCGAGTCGCTTTCGCCCTGGCCTACGGACGGCTGTTGGCACAGAAGGTGCGGTGCATGGAGTACAACTACGCCTGTGCCCAGTTGAAGAACGACCTGACGCCGCAAGACGTCGGCAGCAAGTCCAATCACTGGATCTTTCGACCCGACGACAAGCTGAACTACGCCTCCCCGCTCAAGAAGATTGCCAGCGAGGCGACCGGGTGGCTCGAGAAGGTCGTCAACGAGGCTCCGGGAACACCGTTTGCCGTGATGGCCGCCCGGGAACTCAAGGATCCGCTCGGGTTGCGGGTGATCCAGCGATACGTGCCACCGGTACAACGGCGGCCAGGCCGGCCAACAGCGGCAGCCACTCCCAATCGACCGCGGGTGCTCTTCGCGAACAAAAAGAGAAAAAACACCCCGCCGCCAAGGCCGGCGCCGCCAAAGCCACCGACACTCCCGAAGCTCTAGCGGCCTCAGTTGGTCAGCCGCTGCTCCTGTGACAGTGACCGGGCTGCGATCTGTTCGGCGAGCACCTCGTTGTAGACAAACAGTGCCGGGGTACCGCCGGTGTGAACAAAGACCACTGGCTCCTCGGGGTCCAACTGGCCGGAACGAATGTGATCGATCAGGCCGGCCAGCGCCTTGCCGCTGTAGGACGGGTCGACAAGGATTCCCTCGGTCCGCGCCAACACGGCCATCGCCTCCAGGCACCCCGGAGTGACCTCACCGTAACCCGGTCCGACAAAGTCCTCGAACAGTTCGATGTCGGTGTCCTCAAACGAAGTGTCCACGCCAATCCGTTCACCGGCCTCGGTCGCGATCTTGGCCATGTCGGCCCGAGTGTCCCACGGCCAAACAATCGGAGCCACGTGGCGGACCGGATAATCCGCTCCCATCGCAGCGGCAGCCAGGACCATGCCCGCCCCGGTCGACCCGGCCGAACACCCATAAACGGCCTGGGGCGACCAACCGTCGGAATGGGACTCCAACTGGTCATCCACCCGTGCCTGCTCGATGATCTCGACCAGGCACAGTACGTAGCTCACCGCCGCCAGGCTCTTGACCGTGTACCGGTCCCACTCGTACACATTGCGGCCCTGTTGGCGGTACTCGGCTGCCACCTCGAGAATCCTCGCGTCGACCTCCGGCCCCACCTGTCCATCAATGATCTCGACATGAGCCCCGACCAGGTGGTCCAGCAACAGGTTGCCCTGGATCAGGTCAGGTCCATCGGCCGGCTTGCCCCGACCAAGTACAAGGTGAACATCCAGCCCGGCCTTGGCACACGCCGCAGCCGTCTGGCGACAGTTGTTGCTTTGAACTCCCGCACCCCAGACGACCAGGTCGGCTTCCTTCTCCAATGCATCAGCGATCAAAAACTCGTTGTGCCGTGTCTTGTTGCCACCAAAAGCCAGGCCGGTGCAGTCGTCTCGCTTGATATAGATCGGCGGACCACCGATCGCCTTGGAAAACCGGGGAAGAAACTCCAGGGGCGTGGGCAAATGGCCCAGTTGGTAGCGGGGCAGTTGCCCCACGCGTTCCCGCAAGTCTTCGGTGGTCAGAGTGTTCGCAACCTGGGCCATGATGACGCCTCCGCTTGAACTGATTCGAGAAGGAACGCGACTCCGGGTCGCCTACTTGGTCTCGACCACCCAGATGTTGCGGAATCGAACCGGGTCACCATGATTCTGCAAGAACAGGGATCCGGCCTTGCCGCTGTTCTGTCCGCCACCGGCGGTGACCTTCAACGACAGTTTCTGATGGATCACCACGCCATTGTGACGAATCGTGGTGACAGCAGGAGAAACGATCTTGCCCGCCTTGTCCAATTTCGCGGTCGTGAAACTCACATCGTAGGTCTGCCAACTCAGTGGGGGCAGGCACATGTTGACCTTCGGACGAGCCACCTTGTAGATGCCACCACACTCGTTGTCGAGACCCGTGAGCCCAAAGCTGTCCAGGACCTGGCACTCGTACTGGTCCTGCAGGTACATGCCACTGTTGCCACGCCCCTGTCCACGGGCGTAGGGCATGAATGGCGTCCGAAACTCCAGGTGCAACGTGAAACTGCCAAACTTCTGCTTGGAGCGAACGCCCACGTTGAGCAGTTTGCCGGCCTCCACCTTGCCTCCCTGGAAATGTTCTGCTGTTGTGCCATCAAAGAGCACCACGGCCCCCTCGGGTGGCTTCGCGCCCAGGGTGGGTGATTTCCGGACAACCTTCTTCGCGGAGAACGCGACATCGTCCTCGGCCTTGCCGCTGAACGTTCCACCAGCCACGCCACCGGTGAAATTCCGGCCCTTGAAAGTGACCTTCCCCCCAGACGTCGCGCCCTTGAGTTTCGTCTTGGTTTTGCCGTCCCAACCGGCACCGGGCAACCCGCCGGCGTAAAGCACGGCGTCGAAATTCCCCTTGCCCAACGCGATCACCTGGATTCCCAACTTCCGTTGCTTGCCGATCGTGCCGACATACTCTCCCTGGACCGCAAAATCCGGTCCGGCGGATTTGGCGTCGAGAAACGAGGTCTTGGCATTCTGGGCATTTGTCGACAGGGCCGTGGTGGCCAGGATCGCAACAGCAATCAGCAGGTGACGCGTCTTCATCGGGTTGATCTCCGGGAGCGGGGGAGGATTCGGCAGTTGTGGTCGTCATGCCAGAGGGTCACCAGCTTACTCCGACGCCGCGAGGGACTCCACCGCGGGCCCGCATCAACGGTTCCCGTGGTCAGCTCACGCATCGGGAATCGCTGCGATCAACGCCTGGACCACCAGGGGATCCTCTTCGGCGAGAACACTGCGGAGATCAACCAGCACGCGATCACGCTGAATTCGAGTGAACATCCTCACTGGCCCGGTTCGCAAACTCAGCGCCAGGTCATCGGCGGACACGCCATCCAATTGCACCGCCAGCACCGCCGTGGGCATCTCGGCACCCGGCAACGATCCGCCGCCGACCAGGGCTGTCTCACGCGAGATCTCAGTGGCCACCCCCGCAACCTGGTCCAACTCGGCTTTCAACACGTTGGCACGGTCCGCCAGTTCGGTTTCGCTGGCGGCCAATAGTCTCAACACCGGGACCTCGGCAATCGCCGCACCACGACGGTAGGAGTCCAATGTTGCAGTCAACGCCGCCAGTGTGAGTTTGCCGACCCGCACGGCCCGGGCCAGGGGAAATTGCCGGATCGGTTCGACGTACCGGCTCTTGCCCAGGATTATCCCGGCCTGGGGACCACCCAGCAGCTTGTCGCCGCTGCCCAGCACCACGTCGGCGTCGGCTGCCAGGCTGTCGCTGAACGTTGGTTCGGACGGCAATCCAAACCGCGACACGTCGACCATCGCACCGCTACCAATGTCATCTATGGCAACCAGGTCGTGTTCGTGGGCCAACGGAGCCAGCAAATCGATCCCCGGTGAATCGGTGAAGCCGACCACCTTGTAGTTGGAGGTGTGCACGTGCATGATCGCGGCCGTTTCGGGACCGATGGCCTCAGCGTAGTCAGCCACGGTGGTACGATTGGTCGTCCCAACCTCGCGAAGCACTGCGCCGGAGAGCTTGAAGATCTCCGGCAACCGGAACGACCCCCCGATCTCGATCAGTTGTCCTCGCGAGATCACCACCTCGCGTCCGGCACACAATGCCTGCAACGTCAACAGGGTGGCTGCAGCGTTGTTGTTGACCACCACCGAGTCCTCGGCACCGCACAGCGCCTGCCAGGCCGCCTGCAACTGGTGCCCGCGATACCTGCGTTCGCCGGTTTCCAGGTCGACCTCGACGTTGCCGGCTCCCCCGAGTTCATCCAGCGCGGCCCGCGCGGCGGGCGAGAGCGGCGACCGCCCCAGGCCGGTGTGTAACACCACCCCGGTGGCATTGACGACCCGCTCGAAGCGACGCAACCCGGCCAGTTCGAACTGCCGAATCACTCCGGCGATCACGAGTTCGCCCAGCGACTCGCGGGAGACGTCATCATCGTCGGTGGCTGTCGACAACAACCAGGCCCGGGCATCGTCCAGCGACACGCGAGTCCATTCGACAACCGCGTCCCGGCCCGACTCGGCCACCAACCCGGACAGCCGCTCATCCTCGATCAACTCACCGACCGGGGGCAGTGTCCGCAGCAATTCCTGGTGAGACGTGTTCACTTCTCTGGTTCCTTCAAACCGCACCACTGATTGGTTGACTCTCTCAGGCCAGTCCCACGGCCAGCTTCGGTCCGGCGACACGAACGTTCCCTTGCCGAACCGTGATTCCCACCTCGTCATAGTACTCGCACAACGGCACGGCGAACTTGCGGCTGATCCCCCACGCCTCACGCAATTGCGACATGGTCACCTCGCTCTCCTCGGCAAACACGTCGGCACAGACACTGCGGCCCTGCTCAATCGCGGTGGGAGCAAAGTGGAGATCGTCGGAAACAGCCACCACCAGGCCCTCGTCAACACACAGCGCCAACAGGGCCTGCAATCCGTCACGTGGCTGCCCCAGTGATTCGCCGAGTTCCTTGAACGTGGGTGGGGTCAACCCGGCTGCCTGGACCTGTTCCAACAACGTGTCCCGGGCGGCTCGCTGAGCCTTGGTCAGTTGCACCTGGGCATCGGCCGGTCCCAGGTTGCCACCGGTGACGACAAGTTCGCCCGAGGAGACCAGGTGCGACATCACCGCCTCCAGCAACACCGGACGCATGATCTCCCGGCAAGCCGACACGATGGTGGCTCGTGGCAGGGTCCGTCGCGGCTGGCGTTTGTCGAGTTCCTCTCGGATCGTCTTCATCACCGTCCCGGCCAACGCGCCGAGCCGTTGCGCATGGATTGGAATCGTCCGGTCGCCGTCACCGACGTGAATGATTGTCCCCTCGGCCGTCAGTTCCGCCACCAGTTCTTCGTACCGCCGGCTTCCGACACCCGCCCGCCACAATGCCGCCAGGGGCGTCTCGGGAATGTCGTCCAGGTTGGCAACCAACCCCGAAAGCCGGGCCCGTTCATCGGGCTGGTCAAGAGCTGCCCCGGCAGCCTGGAGATCTCGGACTCGCTTGCCCACGGGCAACCACGGGTCCAGCACGCGGCCGCCACCGA
Source organism: uncultured Planctomycetaceae bacterium (assembly GCA_963933195.1). Taxonomy (GTDB): domain Bacteria; phylum Planctomycetota; class Planctomycetia; order Planctomycetales; family Planctomycetaceae; genus UBA8437. The sequence continues at coordinate 8,762 of CAWVUS010000014.1, read as the reverse complement.
CTGTCAGGGCCGGTGAGACCCGGCGAAGAATGAATCTCTGGGCGTGTGCGGCGACAATGTCCTCGGCGAGCCGCAACTCGGCATACGCCCGCTCACCCGGCTTCAACACCTGTCCCTTGAGAATCACTCGGGCAGGAACTTCCCGGGTCCCCAGGTGCAGGTTCAACTCCATCCGGTCCTTCAACTGCAACGGGGAACTGGACAGCAATTTCAGATCCACCAGCAAGCGACGGGTGCGTTGCAACAGCCCCGCGGTGGCCAGTTCGACTCCCCGAGACACCTCGTCGTACTTCACGCCGGCCAGGTTGATCGCCGTCCTCTGTCTCACGCCGGCATCGTCCGAATCGGACCCGTGGTTCTGCACGCTGCGAACCCGCACCTCTCGACCTTCCGGCCACAATTCCAACGTGTCCCCGGACCGCACCTGTCCGCTGATCACGCTGCCGGTAACGATCGTGCCATGGCCGGGCAGCGAAATGGCCCGATCCACCGGCATCCGGAACACCGGTTCGCTCTCGGGCAACGTCACACCGTGAGCGGCCTCGAGCAGGGTCGACTTCAATGTCTCGATCCCCTCGCCGGTCTCGGAGGACACCGGCACGACCGGGGCACCTTCCAGGAAGGTGCCCACGAGCGTCTCCTCGATTTCCGCTTCCACCAGCTCGACAAAATCCGGTTCCACCAGGTCCGTCTTGGTGACCGCCACCACGCCGGTGCCGATCTGCAACAGGTCCATGATCTCCAGGTGCTCGCGGGTCTGGGGCATCACCCCGTCGTCGGCGGCGATCACCAGCAATGCCACGTTAACACCCGTCGCACCGGCCACCATGTTCTTGACGAACTTCTCGTGTCCGGGCACGTCAATCAGCCCGAACTGGAAACCGTCGGCCTGCCAGTGGGCAAACCCCAGATCGATGGAAATGCCCCGGGCCTTCTCCTCGGGCAACCGGTCGGTGTTCACGCCGGTCAACTTCCCGACCAGCCGGGTTTTGCCATGGTCGATATGCCCAGCAGTGCCGATCAGGATATGCTTGATCGCCACGGTGGGTTCGACTGATTCGACGGACGTGGGGTCGCTGGCGGACATGGCACTGGCCAGCCAAAATGAAAAGGGAGGCGAGGTTGGTCACTCGATTCTCGAAGATGGACAAACCAGCCGCAAGAGCCGGGCGACATACAACTGGAGGCGAAGATGAGCAGTCGAGCTGAAACCGAGTACCGTTACGAAAAACTGACCTGGCCGGAAATCAATGATGCGGTCGAATCTCGCCAGGTCTGCATCCTGCCATGCGGTGCAGTCGAGCAACACGGACACCACCTGCCGCTGGATGTCGACCTGGTCTGTCCCGGTGGAGTCGCTCGGGGTTGCGGTGAGGCGATGCCCGAGAAAGTCCTGGTCCTGCCGACTGTCTGCTACGGCTACACCGGCCACGTGATGGACTTCCCCGGCACGATCAACACGAACTACGAGACATTCATCCGGGGAGTGACCGACGTCACCAAGTCACTGGCCTACCACGGCTTCAAGAAAATCATCCTGCTCAACGGCCACGGCTCGAACATGCCCAATCTCGACCTGGCCGCCCGACGAACCAACCTGGAAACCGATGCCGAGTGCATCCTGATGGCGTGGTGGAACCTGCTGACTGTCGACAAGGACTTCCTGCCCGGATGGCGGGAGAGCAAGTTCCCCGGTGGCTGTTCACACGCCGGCGAGCTCGAAACGTCGCTGTACCTCTACCTGTCCGAGGATGACGTCCGCAAGGACAAGATCCAGAGCGGCACGATCAAGATGAACGACGAGGACAACGACTTCAACTGGGTCGACCTGTTTGCCGCCGGCCCCGGCTCACTGATTTCCTGGACCAGCAGTTACTCGGAAACCGGTGTCCTGGGCGACGCCGAAAAAGGATCGGTCGAGAAGGGCCAGCAGGCCTACGAGGAAGCCGTCAAGCAGCTGTGTCGTTTCGTCGATTACTTCCGCGACCGACCCCGTGACACACGGCATCGCGAGCAGAAGCCCGAACCCTCCATGCCGATTCCCTGGAACCAACGTCACGAAACCGACTGAGTCTCTCCATGCCCACCGTCCACGTTTCCCTGGCTCACCGTAGCTACGACATCGTGATCGATCATGGCCTGTTGGCCGAGACATCGACTCGATGCCGCCAGTGGTGTGGGCTGGACACGCCCGGATCGGCACTGATCGTGACCGATGCCCATCTCGCCGATTCCCACGCCGCGACCGTCGCGGCGGGATTCGAAACCGACGGATGGTTGGTCGGTCGGCACGTGCTCGAGCCCGGGGAACTCTCGAAGTCGTTCGCGGTGGCCCAATCCATGTTCGACTCGCTGGTCGCTCTGCCAGCCGACCGTTCCACGCTGGTGGTGGCCGTCGGTGGGGGCGTGGTCGGTGACGCTGCGGGATTTGTCGCGGCCACCTACGCCCGCGGCATTCGCTTCGTCCAGGTCCCCACCACGCTGCTGGCCCAGGTCGACAGCTCGGTCGGTGGCAAGGTCGCCGTCAATCATCCGCAGGCCAAGAACCTGATCGGTGCCTTCCATCAACCTGCCGGTGTGCTGATCGACACCGCCACGCTCGAAACACTGCCCGAACGTGACTACCGCAGCGGGCTGGCCGAGGTGGTCAAGTACGGCGTGATCCTGGACGAGGAGTTCTTTGACTATCTCGAACAACACGTCACCGAACTCGCCACACGCGACCCCGGTGTACTGGCCCACGTGGTCGCCCGCAGTTGCGAACTGAAGGCCGAGGTGGTCGGACAGGACGAACGCGAGACGACCGGGCTGCGGGCGGTACTCAACTACGGCCACACCTTCGCCCACGCCTACGAGGCCCTGGCCGGTTACGGCGAACTGCTGCATGGGGAAGCGGTGTCGATCGGAATGATCCAGGAGAGCCGGCTGGCCGAACGACTGGGACGGATTGACTCGCAGACAACCGATCGGCAAATCGGGCTGCTCGAACAACTGGGGCTGCCGGTCGCCGCTCCCACCGAACACAGTTCCGACGAAATGCTGGGCCGAATGCGGCTCGACAAGAAAACCACCGGCGGACAGTTGCGGTTTGTCCTGCCCAGCCGGATGGGCCACGTCGAGTTGGTCGACGCGATTCCCGAGGAACTGGTTCGGGAACTGATCTGACCCGTCCCAACGTGATCACTGTGCTCAGTGCGACTCGCTCGACGTGTCCGGTTCTCGATCGTTGGACAGCACGGGAATCGTGCAGTTGACCAGTAACCAGGTCAGCGCACAGGCCACGTAGGAGGCACAGGCCACCCAGAAGACCACCTTCCAGCCGTGCGTGTCCGAGAGATACCCGTAGACGGCGGGAATCCCCATGACGATGAGGCTGGCCACCGAGTTGTTGAAGGCAAACACCGATGCGGTGGCTCGACCTCCAATGTCGGTGATCGTCCCCCATCGTGACGTCAAGCTGATATCGGCAAACAACTTGACGACAAACAGCATGCCACAGAAGACGTAGGGGTCGTCGTAGAAGAAAACGATTGCAGCGGACAGCGTGATCGCAGCCAGCAACTTTCCGGCAAAGCCAACCAGGCTGCGAACCCAGCGGCGGCTGCCTGTCTTGCGGATCAGCCAGTCGCTGAGAAATCCGCCGACGATTCCCCCGGCGGCTCCGCCCAGCAGAGGGAGCGCGGAGTAAATGCCCATCTCCTTGTACTTCAACTGGTACTCGACAACCAGGAACAACGGAATCCAGTGAGAGTAGATGTGATCGGCGATCGAACTGAAGGTCGAAGACGCATTGACCGCGACGAGGTTGAGAATCGAGCGGCGGTTCATCTGGGACACCAATTCTCGCAGCTTGAGCGGTTTTTCCTGCTCCTGACCTGGTTCGGTGACGAGGTCCGCTTCGGCCTGGTTGGCCCACGGGTGATCGGCGGGCGAATTGCGGAACAACATCAGAAAGGCCAACCCGTGAGTTACCCCGACGGTGGCCAGGATGTAGATTGCCAGTTGCCACTTCATTCCCAGGATCCCGATCATCACGGTCATCAGCAGCAGGTTGGCCGACAGTCCACCAATCCGGCCGGCCGACACCCCGATCCAACCCTGGGCAGTGGTTCGTACGCTCTCGGGGAACCACGACCTGGTCAATCGCCCGACCAGGGAAAACACGCCAGCCTGCCCTGCACCAAGCAGTGCCCGTGCCGCATAGAGAACCGGTTGATTCGGGGCCCAGGCGTGCATCGCCAGCGAAACCGACCACAGCAGGATCAGCCCACCCAGCAACCAGTGCACGCCCGCCACGTCACCCCACAACCCCGTCGGAAACTGTGCCCCGAAATAGGTCGCTCCAAACAGCGTGTCCATCACGCCCAGTTCGGTGTTGCTGACTCCCAGATCTTCTTTCAGGAACGGCTTGATCAGGGCAAAGGAATAGCGGTGCAGGTACAGCAACCAGCTGGTGCCGAAACCCAACACGAACACCATGTAACGGACACGGGTCGGAGTGTTGGTAGTCCCCGCCATCCCTCTAGCCCCCCAGTTCATCGCCATCATTTTCGACCGACGCATCATCGGGCGAACCACTCGACAGATCTCCACCAGGCGCCAGCCGGGATTCGAGCGAATCGGTACAGTCTGTCAGAATCCAGCACAGCGCACTGATGCCATACATCACTGATACGGTCACGAACATCGGGTTGTAGTTGGTCACGGACTTGGTGACCCCGTCGATGATCATGCTACTGGTGTTCCAGTCCAGGATGGCTCCAAAGAGGATCGGTGACACCAGTCCACCGATAGACCCGGCGGTATTGATCACACCAAATACTGTCGCCGCATAGCGACCGCCGATGTCGGTACAGGTTCCCCAGACAGTGGGCTGGCTCCAGTCGGTGAAAAACTTGACCGCAAAGAGCGCCCAGGCAGCGGCCACACCATCGTCCTGTGCGATCGCCACGAACATCAAGAAACAGGCAATGAACTTGCCGGTAAAACCGACCGCACTGCGACCGATCCGGCGGCTGCCGGTCCACTGAATCATCAGGTCATTGAAGAAACCGCCCAGCATGCCGCCAATCGCACCACCCCACAGTGGCAGGCTGATCAACAATCCCGCCTCGGAGATATCGAACCCCTTGGCGTTCAAGAAATAGTCGCCCATGAACAGAACATAGACGGCATCGGCGCCGGCACTGGTGATCTGCTGGATCACGAAGAAAAGCATGCTGCGATTGCGGATCGCCACTCGCAACGGCAAGACCGGCGGTGCCGACGGATCAGCCGGTGGCGATCCTTCGGCGATCAGGTCTCGCTCGGCCTGGTTGACTCGAGGATCCACCTCGGGAGAATTCCGAAAAAACACCAGGAACGTGATCCCAAAAATCACCCCGGCGGCTCCCATCACGACCAGTGCCCATTGCCACTGCATCTCAAAATAGCCGATCAACACGCTCGCCAGCAGGATCGACGACATGGCCCCACCGCTACGGCCAAAGAACGTCGCCACCCAACCCTGAACAATCGTCCGGGTCTTGACCGGAAACCAGGTCCCGGTGATTTTTGACAATGCCGGATAGGTCCCAGCCTGTGCCGCTCCGAAAACCAGCCGCAAGGCAATCAACCCGGGCCGTCCCCCGGCAACACCGTAAAGTGGAACCACCAGCGACCAGATGACAATGATCACGCCCAGGAACAGATGTGGACCGACCCAATCACAGAGAATCCCGCTGGGAATCTGGCCCACACCGTAGGTCGGCGTGAAGAAGGTGAAGATCGCCCCCAGTTCGGTTTTCGAGAGTCCGTAGTCCTCGGCCAGGTACGGACCAATCACGTTCCAGGTGTAGCGATGCAGATACAGGAACCAGGAACTGCCACACGCCAGCACAAACATGCCCCAGCGGACACGTGTCGGCTGTTCGGAGGACGGGCCCAGAGTTTCAACCGGGGCTGTGGCCATCGAACTTCCTGGTGACGTGTGAGACAGATCGATGGCAATGTCCGTCTTTCACGACACGAATGCAACCCTCTCACTCACCACCGCTCGACCGGGCCGTTGGGCACCTTGATCAACGCCGTAGCGATCTCCCCCTGGCGAGTCCCATGCCGCTGCCGAACCTGATCGACAATCGAATCGAACTCCTCGTACGACTCGAACCGCCGCAACCGGTCCTCCAGGTCCTCGGGGATTCCCAACCGCACCCCATACCACGCGGCAAATTTCCGGAACAGGATGCAACTGTACTCCTGGTGCTGTTCGACCATCAGCGCAAAATGCCGCTCCAGAAAAGCGATCTGTGCATCGACATCCGGATTCCATACCGACGTCTCGCCGGCCAGTTCCCGGCCAATTCGGACGAACAACCAGGGATCGAGCATTGCTCCACGACCGATCGCCACCGCGGCACATCCGGTCGATCGCCGCATGGCAAAGGCGTCCCCGGGTGACCTCACGTCCCCATTGCCCACCACCGGTATTCTTTCAACCGCCTCGACGGTCTGACGAATTCCCTCGTGATCCACTTCACCGGTGAACCCCTGGGAGCGAGTCCGGCCATGGATCGTGATGGCCGCCGCCCCCTCCTGTTCGAACGCCCGGGCCAGGGCCGGGGCGGTGAGCTGATCGCGGTCCCATCCCAGCCGCATCTTCACGGTCACCGGCACATCGACAGCCGCCACCACCCGCGAAACCGTCTCGCAGGCACCGTCGGTGTCACACATCAAACGCGCCCCGCCCCCCTGGCTGTTCACCTTGGCCATCGGGCAACCCATGTTGATGTCGATCCCCTCGAATCCATGATCCGCCAGCCAGGCCGCCGCCTCGACCAACTCGTGCACACGGCCACTGAAGATCTGGATCGACAACGGCCGGTCCTCCGGCGATGTCTCGATCAGTTCCAGGGCCTTCTTGCGTCCAGACAGCAGCGTCGAAGCCTGAACCAGGTCGGTCGTCGCCAGGCCCACCCCCCCCAGTTCGCGGATCACGCGCCGAAAGGCCAGGTGCGTGTAACCGGCCAACGGGGCGAGGAAATACCGCGACGGCAGGACACGCGATCCGACCGCGATGGTCGGATCCTGGTCGATCACCGGGCCGGTCACTGCCGTTTCAGTCGACATCGATTCCCATTTCATCAAGCATCTCGGCCACCACTTCGACCGGCAGCCCCACCACGTTGCTGGTACTCCCCTCGACGCTCTCGATCATCTCGGCAGCTCGCCCCTGGATCGCGTACCCCCCGGCCTTGCCAACTGACTCGCCCGAGTCGAGATAACCGTCGAGCCACCCGGATTCCTCATCTCGAAACGTCACTCGCGATTCTACCACCCGCTCGTGGAACCGTCCCGTTCCACTGACCATGCAGATCGCCGTGGCGGCGATGTGCGTTCGACCGAAGTAATACTCCAGGAACCAGGCCCGAACCACGTCGCGCCACCCGGATTCCGGTGGCTGGCCCAGCACGCGAGATGTTCCATCTGGTTCGGAGACAACGATCACCGTATCGGCACACAGCACCGCAGCGATGCCGGTGGCTCGCCGTTGAGCCCCCAACTGCAATCGCACATCCTCGGCCTTGGCCCGGGCGATTGCGATCAGACGACGCTGGATCGAAGAGCGTTCCGAGGTGTCGCTAAACCCGGGTTCCTCGGCCGACGAGGGTGGTAGCACCTCGACTCGCTCATCCCCAACCATCTCGACCAGTAATTCATGTCGCTGGGGCGATCGGCTACCCAGCACAATCCGTGGCGAAGAATCGGACATCAACCGGTCTCTTGGCAGGTCATCACTTGCCCGTCTTGAGCAACGGCCCCAGCACCTTCGAGAGCGCCTCGGCCTGTCTCATGAATCCCAGGTCATTGGGGTGTGAACTGTCAACAGTCGCCTCACCATCATCGCCGAGCAGATTGGCGCCCGGCAGATAGTGCAACCCGATCACACCATCTTGCTTCAGTTTCTGGTAGGCGGTGGTCAAGGCACGCCAGTTGCCTTCGTTCCGCTTCCGCTTGCCGGTCACCAGGAACGAATCGGCATAGCTGCGGTCCTCGACCAGGACGATCGGCGTCGTGGGACGTGTCTTCCGCAGTCGACGAACGAAGGGCTCGACACGTGCGGCCACCGCCTGGGCGTTCATGTTCGGCAGGCAGTCCAGGACGTAGACGGCCGGATCCAGTTCAGCCAGCAGGTCAGCCAGTTCGATCTCCATGTGACCGTTGCCCGAGAATCCGAGATTGATCACGGGCCGCTCGTAACGGCGGCCCAGGATCGCCAGGTGGGTCATCCCCGGGCGTGACGCGCAGGCCCCCTGGGTGATCGACGTACCGTAGAACAGGATCGACTTGGAGTGGGAGGCCGGGCGAGTTGGCGCCTTGTCGATCGACTGTCCCGCCGGGACACCGATCTCCACGGAGGTCACTCCGTTGTACAGCGGCAGGTACAACATGTACTCGCGACGTCCCTCGGGAATTCCACCAACCAGCCGCACCAAATTGGTCGGACTCTTGGTCGGAAAACCGCAGGCCAGCCAACGCCAGCGGCTCTTCTCGTCCCTGACATACAGGTCGACACCACTGACACCGGTGGCCGCCATGTGCGGCAGCGCCAGTCGCTTTCGACGCAGGGTCCAGCGGGCGTGCAGGGTGGTCGCGGAGGTGACAAATCGAACGCACATGCCAGCCGAATCCTGGCTGAGCGACCAGACGGGTGGACGGACCAGTTTCTCGGACGCCGCGGGCAGGCGATCGAAGAACGACTTGGTCTTCTCGAATCCGCGCCC
>CAWVUS010000013.1:0-43400 GCA_963933195.1 uncultured Planctomycetaceae bacterium | reverse complement strand
CGCCCGTCCTTGCCACGGAGAATGGAACGTCGTGATCCATTCTCCGCACGAAACACACTGCTCGGCGTCCTCGTAGACCTCGGCGCCACACTCGGGACAGGGCACAGTTTCGGCCGGGGCATCGTCATCCCAGCCGTCCTCCTGCCAGTCCGATCCAGTGTCCCAATCGTCAACCATGGGCAGGAGTTCCAGAACGTGGCAGGATCATCTGAACAATCTACGGGCCCAGCAGGTTGTCCAGCCGACTGCGATGATACGCCAAACGGTCCTCGGATGTCATTGACGCGAAATCCGGAGACGCATCAACCGTCGCCGAACTAGCAGTCTCCGGAGACACCGTCTGCGAATCCGAAGTCGATGGTGGCAAGCTGATCGTCTTCTGCTCGTTGCCACCATAGCTCATCACCCCCGTCTCCAGCACCAGGTCGTCTTCGAGTGAACGACGAGGCCGAATCTCCAATTTCTCGAGCACAGCGTGGTAGGCCCGCACCGCCTCGGAGGGCTCCAATTCCCCGTCGACAATCAGTCTCAGGAAACGAACAAACGCCAGTTGATTCTCCGCGTTGTTGATCTTGCGACCAAACAACGCCACACGAGCCCCGTACTTCTGAGCCTCGTGGATCAGTTGAAACGCATCCAGGGTCGTGCCGGCCGACCCACCGAGGATGCCAATCACCAGGCCCGGGTCGTAGTTGACCAGTTCCTCGGTCGCCTGCGGACCGTGGTAGACCATCTTGAGGAACAGTGGTCGTGCCGAACTGGTCACACCCGCCAACGTGCGGGCGATCAGGTCGTTGATAAACCCGGGCAGCAGTTCCGGGGCCACGCAATTGGACAGGTTGGGATCGAACACCTCCAGGAAATGGCGGAAGCCCTTCCGTTCGGCCTCATCACGAAACACGCGATAGGCTTCGATCGTCTGCAGGTCATCATCACGATTGTTGGCGAAGGTGACCGAGTAGAGTCCGAGATCGGCTCCGTTGCCCCGTTCCGGCACCTCACAATCGAGATGGCCACACTGAATGTGATCGATCGACGCACTCCGGAAAGGCTTCGATGCGGTCTCGTGGATTTTTCCGCCCCGGACAACGTGGATGTCGGTCGTGTCGTTGGCCCGGACGGCCGGAGTCACTTCGCTGCCGTCAAAAAGCCGCTCACGGATCGTCAATTCCTCGTTCGTCGAAGCCGACATCAACATGATGTCGACCAGGCCCCCTTCCACGATTTGCCGCATCTGGTCGCGATATTCGGCCAACGAACGGAATTGCAGTTCGCTGTCATGACGCTCGGGAGAACGCCCTGGAGCACCCATGCCGAAAGCCATATCGGCGTCCTTGGCATCGGCGAGTATGAACTCGCGACAGCCGGACGGATCGGCGGCGAGGGCCGCGAGTTTGCGGTCGAGTGATTTAGTGGAAGACGCGGTCATCGTATTGATCCCTCTGGACCCATCATTGCCCGGTCTTGTCCCGGGCTTTTAACACAGGCGGAATTACTGCGACAGGGCCGCCATCACCTGCTCGGTGATCGCCGACACCAGTTCCTCGGTCGGCTCGCTCGATCCACCGCCGGTCCCGGCCGCCTCGGGGGTTGCCGGATCCTGCAGGTACCCTGGAAACGACGGAGCCGGCGCGAAGGCCTGCTGCCGAAGCGCCTGGCCACCATAACCGTCGACAAACGCCGTGTTGCCACACAGATCACAATCTTCGTTGTGGAACCGGGGATCGTCGAAACCCAACCGCTGTTTCAGGTCCAGCAACTCACGTGTCTGTCGCTCGTCAAAGTAGTTCACGTTGCCCAGTTGCTTGGCCAGCAACAGGATTCGACAGTACGAGTCCAGGATCTCGGTCTTCCAGTAGGCGTCGATCAGATCCTTGCCAAAGCTGACGGTTCCATGACTGGCCAGGATGATCGTGTTGGTCCCTTCCAGGAACGGGATCACCGTGTCGGCAAATTCCTGACCGCCGGGCGTCTCGTACGGAGCCAACGGCACTTCCCCCATGAACACCTCAACCTCGGGCAACACGCACTGAGGAATCGGCTCGCCGGCAACCGCAAAGGCCGTTGCATGAGGCGGATGACAATGCACGACAGCCTTCACGTCAGGCCGGTGCTTCATGATCGTCAGGTGCAACAACACCTCGCTGGTCCGCTTCCGCTGGCCGGCAATCTGGTTGCCGTCAAGATCGACCGCACAGATGTCTTCGGGCTCCATGAACCCCTTGCAGATCATCGTCGGCGAACACAGCACCGCATTCTCACCGACGCGAATCGAGATGTTCCCGTCGTTGGCTGCGGCAAAACCCTTGTTGTAGACCCGCCGACCAATCTCACAAATCTCCTCTTTCAATTGGCGGTCGTTGATTCCACGTCCCCATTTCATCTCGATCATCGTATTCGGTGTCCTTTCGAAAGTTGCTTGATCATTGGTGTTGACTGTTCGCGTCACGTCTTTCAGTAGCGACGCTATTGAATATCAATGCAGTCCAGAATCGCGGCGTTGTACGCATCCAGCGGCTTTTTTTCGGGTAGAAACGGGTTCGATGACTCCGGCCCCTCGGCAACGGCAATAACGGCCCCGTGCCCGGCACGGCGCTCGTCGTACAGCACGACCGGTTCACCACGGCCACCGCGTTGTCCGGCAATCCCGTCGGCCGAGAGAGGCACGGCGATCAGCCAGGTGGCCCCATCCAACGTCGGATGACATGCCGACAACGTCAGATTGCCAATCACCTCGGCGACCCGCATCAGTTGTCTCCCCGAACAATTGTTCTGTTGATCCTCATCCGTTCTCCAATCACGAACCGTCCGACGGCCAGTCGGAGGGCGGCTGTAACGAATCCACCACCAGGCACGCCTCGACAATCTGACGTGACTGCCACGCCCCGACCGCCACTGGACAAGTGACCATCACGTTGGCTCCCAGTCGCACCAGCAATCTCGCTGCCTCCTCGGCGTCCTTGACCACCACCGCACGCACCCGGGGATGACGATTCGCCAGGCAGGCGACCCGATGCGGATCTGTTGACAGCACAACAGCACCCCGGTCGATTGCCTCCGAGACCCACTCGCAGGCCGAGGCCACCGCCGTGTCGCTCCCCGACGTTCGTTCCGAAACGAACCCTCGCAGTTGCGGAACGTCCGGATCGGCCAGCAAGATCCGCCATGTGCTCGGGGATGACGAAGCGGTTGTTGCCACGTCGCGAGAACCAACCACATCGCAGGCAACAGCCAGATCGTGACGAGCCACCAATTCCCGCGCCGAGGGAGTCAGGATCGAGTCGCTGGAGATTCGCAGTCGCCGTGATCGATCCGTGAGCCGGCCGGACACGATCTCGGCGGTGACCACCGTTTCGCAGCACACGATCTCTTCTCCGTCCTGGCTCGGCACGTCGGGCCGGTCGGCCGGCCCGGACGGGCCGTCCGCAAGTCGACGCTCGACGGCAGCGACTATCAGCTCGACGAGTGTCGGATCGGGAGTCATTCGTGTTCAGATCCATGTTCGAGAAGGACGGGACCGCCCCTCCGGTCAGTCAGTCGTTGATAATTCCGATGATGGCCCAGCGGGCCGGCGCGTTGTCCGAGTTGAGCAGGCGACGAACGGAGCGGCCGTCACTGGTCAGCAAAACCCGGTCGCCCATCCGGCTGCCCACCACGTCAATGACCACCATGGGATCCCCTTCGGCCCCCGACTTCGCATCGAGTGGCTGTACGAGGATCAAACGCTGGGCCTCCAGTGAGGCGTGCTTGACCGTGGCCGTGGTCCGGCCGATGACCCGTCCCCAACGCATCAGATGATCCTCAGATCGTCGACCATCGTGCACCGTCGCTGGCGAGTGAATGTCAGGGGATTGGTGACACCTTCTCCAGTCGGGGTGGCGATGCTGTAAGAGAGATACCCCTCGCCGCCCAGGCCCAGCCCGGCCATGCACGGTCCGTTCTTGATGAACAACGTGGTGTTCATCGCGCGGCCCATTTCGGTCATCGTGCGAACGTTACGCGAGTGAATCAGGCTGGTGTGCCCAAATCCGTGCTCGGCCTCGAGGGCCATTTCGATCCCCTCGGACGCGTCGCGACACCGGACAAACGGCACGCAGGGCATCATCTGTTCTTCGGGAACGAACGGGTTGGACGTGGACGTCTCGCCATAGAGAATCTGGGTGCCCACCGGCACCTTGACTCCAATTCGCTCGGCCAACACGTCCGCGTCGGCACCAACCAGATCACGGTTGAGGACATGGTGCCCCCCGGCCTCGGTCGGAGGCGAGAAGGCGACGGCCGCCAGTTGATCCATCTGGTCGGTCGAGAGCCGGTACCCGCCATTCATCGAGACGGATTCCATCAGGGAATCAAAAATCGACTCGACCGCGAACACTTCTTTCTCGCCAATGCACAGCAGGTTGTTGTCATAGGCAGCCCCCTTGACGATCGACACCGCCGCGTTGTCCAGGTCGGCGGTCTCATCAACGACAACCGGTGGATTGCCCGGTCCGGCAACGATCGCCCGCTTGCGACTGGCCAACGCGGCACGGGCCACGCCCGGACCACCCGTGACGACCAGCAATCGCACCCCCCGGTGATCGAAAATCTCTCCGGCGGTCTCCAGCGTCGGTTCGCTGACAATTGTCACCAGGTTTTCGATCCCGATCTCCTCGTGGATCGCCTTGTTGAATCGTCGCACGCCCTCGCAGGCAATTCTCGCTCCCGACGGATGTGGATTGACCACCAGGGTGTTTCCTGATGCCACCATGTTCACCACGTTGCCGGCCAATGTCGGCAACGAGTGCGTGACCGGAGTGATGGCACCGATGACTCCGAACGGTGCGTATTCAATCACCGTCAGGCCCCGGTCCCCCGAGAGCGCGTCGCAACGGAGAAACTCGGTCCCCGGAACCAACTTGACGATCTGCAGTTTCTCGATCTTGTGGTCCAGGCGTCCAATCCGAGTCTCCTCGAGTTCCGCACGCCCCAGTTCGTCGCACTGGGTCGAACAGATACGGACCACGCAAGCGATCGCCCGGGCCCGATCCTCGATCGTCTTGTCCTGCAACTGCCGAAATGCCCGTGTGGCCGCGTCCACCGCGTCATCGACTTTCGAGAACACGCCCCAGTCACCGTCAGGTGATGCTCCAACGCTTGTGGTCGTCGTGCCACGGTTGCCCAGTTGGGCCAGCACTTCCTCCACCACTGTTTGGACGGCCTGTTGATTGGCTTGGATCATCGAAAAACCTCTATTCTTCAGTTGTCAACTTTTTTGTGAGTAATCATCTGGTCGTCATTGTCCGGCCCACCCCGCAATCGGGCGACATGTGCCGGGCCAGGCCGTCAATCGTTGACAGGCACCTGTTTGTCTCCGATCTGGACCTGGTCAACGATGCCGACGATCGCGACATCGATCGGAAGTGTTTTGGTCTGCTCGGTGAATCGGGCACTGGAGCCCTGGACACACAGCACCACCTCGCCCTCGCCAGCGCCAACGGTGTCGACGGCGATGAAGGTGCGGCCGGTCAGATTGAGTTTCGCCCGGGTCTTCTCGTCGACTCGTAATGGTTCGACAATCAACAGCTTTTGACCAACCATCGACTCGACCTTCTGACTCGAAACGATACTGCCAGTGATTCGTGCCATGAACATCGCCGTCACACTCCAAGCCCTGTTCAACTTTCAGGATCCGTCGTCCACCAACCCGGCCGCCTGCCGGGCCACGATCAACTCCTCGTTGGTCGGCACCACCCAGGTCGCCACACGGCTCCCCTCCCCGGTGATTTCGACCTCGCCTCGAGCATTCGCATTGGCCTGCTCGTCAATCGCCAGCCCGCACCACTCCATGTCACTGCACACCGCGTCGCGGATGCGGACACTGTTTTCTCCGATGCCTCCGGTGAACACGACCACGTCGGCACCACCCAGTACGGCCATCTGTGACGCCAGGTAACCGCGAATTGCGGTGACAAAATGGTCGACCGCCAGGACAGCCCCGGGGTGCCCCTGATCGGCCGCTTGCTCGAGATCCCGGAGATCGCCACTGAGACCACTCAGGCCCAGCAGCCCACTCCGTGAGGCCAGGTCATCGAGAAGCTCCTCGAGTCCCTTTCCAGTGGCTCTCATCAGCACCGGCAACGCAAACGGGTCGAAATCGCCAACACGGTTGTTGTGTGGCAAGCCACTCTGGGGACTCATCCCCATGCTCGCTGCCCGTGAGACGCCCGCGTCGATTGCCGCCAGCGAACTGCTGCCGCCCAGGTGGCACGAGATCACCCTCAGGTCCTCTCGTCCGGTCAACTCGGCCATCCGGGTCGCGATGTATCGATGACTGGCACCGTGGTACCCCCATCGCATCACCCCGTGCTGTTGCCATTCGGCTGGAACGGCATACGCCCGTTGTGCCGCCGGAATCGTTTCGTGAAACCCCGTCTCCAGGGCCGCCACTAGCGGGATGCCCGGAAAAGCCGACGTCAATTGTCGCATCGCCGCCACGTAGGGCGGGTTGTGAGCCGGTGCGACATCGGACAGCGACTCCATCCGCTCCAGCAAGGCGTCGTCGACAAGGCGGACACCAGAGAGTTCCGCGGCAAACACCGCCTTGAACCCGATCGCGGCCACGTCCTCGACTCCCGAAAGGCATCCCGTGTCGGGATCGACCAGAGCGTCCAGGCAAATGCCCACCGCGACGGCGTGATCGGCAATCGTCGCGGTCGATTCGACCGCGCCGGGCCCCTCACCCTCGCTCTCTCCAATCTGGATCGACACGACGCTACTTTCTCCGCCGATGCGATCGATCGCACCGCGAGCCAGCTGTTTTTCACCGTCGAGATCGTACAGCTTGAACTTGAAGCTGGTCGACCCGAGGTTGGCGACGAGTATTTTCATGGTTCGATCCTTCGAACCTCCCGAAACAGGAACACGATTTACGAAACGAACAATGCGACGAGACCATCGGCGGGCCGTGAGATCACCCGGGAGGACACGAGTTCCCCGACAGCCGAAGCCGCCTGGGCTCCCGCCTCCACCGCCGCACTCACACTGCCGGTGTCACCCTCGACAAACGAGGTGATCCAGCCCCCTCCCAGGGTCGTCGAGCCAGTCAACGTGACGTTGGCCGCTTTGACCATCGCGTCGGAGGCTTCGATATGCCCCACGACACCACGGGTCTCAACCAATCCAATCGATTCACCAATCATCAGAGCATCTCTCTTTCAGGCCCCCACGGGGGGGGGACACTTGTGGAGTTGCCAATCAACGCCCGGGCTTCTCCGGCCGCCCGCATGACACGACGCCATGACTCGACGAACTCACCCGTTTTGTCGATGGCCGGTTCAATCGCCCGACGGCAGCATTGACTCCAGTTCATCGTGCGGGCGAGGAATCACCTGCACGCTGACAACTTCGCCGACCTTGCTGGCGGCACTGGCTCCCGCATCAACGGCCGCTTTGACCGCTGCCACGTCACCGACGACAAAGCCGGTCACCAGACCACCACCAACCTGACGCCAGCCCTTCATCTCGACGTTGGCCGCCTTGAGCATTGCGTCACAGGCTTCGACCAGGCCGATCAGGCCCCGGGTCTCGATCATTCCCAACGCTTCCATTTTTTTCGCCATCGCTCATCTCTCCTCGTTCTTTCTCAGGGTGTCCTACGAGCGGCAACACACCGCTCGTTTCTTTTGTTGTTCGGTTTTTTTGTCTCTCTCTGCGGGGCCATTGACCCCGGTTCCTCAATTCCACTTCACTGGCATCAATGACAGGCACACGACGTCGATTTCCGCAGCTCCACCAGGTCGGCGGACGCCAGGTTCGCCGCGTTGCCCTCGTCGGTGTCGATATGCACCTCAAGCCGAATGTTCTCGTCGGCCCGCACCACCATGTCCTCGAGGACCGTCGTGCAACCCTGTGACTCGATCCGCAATTGCATCGACTCCCCCGCCTCGACCCCGTAATGGGCCAGATCCTGCGGTCCCATGTGGACATGCCGCATTGCCCGGATCAGCCCCGAGTCCAACTCCACCACGCCCCGCGGGCCGACCAGCAGACAGCCGGAGGTGTCGTGATGATCGCCGCTGATTCGGACGGGAAGATCCAATCCCAGGAACACTCCGTCGGTAAACGACAACTCGACCTGCGTGGCACCACGGCAGGGACCCAGCACACGGACACTGGGAAGCATCCGACGACGTGGCCCCACCACAGACACTGTCTGATGAGCCGCGAAGTAACCCGCCTGGTACAGTTCCCGATCCACCTCCAACTGGGCACCCGGGCCGAAGAGCATCTCCAGATGTTCCTGCGAGAGGTGCACGTGCCGGGCCGATACGTTGACGACCAGAGGGTTGGGGGCAGCCGGGGCGGCAGCCGCTTGTGGTGTCGCGACACTCCCGCGTCGAAGTGCCTCACGGACCATCCGCTCGATCTCGCTCCGTTCTAACGTGGATGCACTGGGGGTCATTGTGCTCATTGAATCGCCTCTGTCATCTCGGTCATCTCGGTCAGAACTTCTTCGTCGGAGCCTGGCTCGACCACCGTCAGGGCCACCCCCGCACTCTCGATCTTGTCCCGCCACTCGTGGCTGATCCCGCCGTCAACCACCAGTTGGTCAACGTCCTCCAGGGAGCACAGCCTCGCCAAGGCGGCGTGTCCCAGCTTTCCGCTGTCAGTGACAACAATCACTTCCTCGGCCGATGCCATCATGGCCCGCTCGGTCTCCACCAGCAGTGCGTTGCTGTTGAACAGACCCCGTTCGGTAATGCCGCCAACGCTCATGATCAGCCTCCGGGCATGAACCCGACCCAACGCCTCAACCGCCAATGCCCCCAGCGCCACACCGGTCTTGGGATACACAAAGCCGCCAATCTGAATCAGTTCGATCTTCGGCTGGTTCAACAACACGTTGACGATCGGCAACGAGTTGGTGACCACCTGCAACGATTTGCCCTGCAATTGCCTGGCCACTTCCAAGGTCGTCGTCCCACCGTCCAACAACACGGTCTCACCCGGTTCGATCATCTCGACCACCGTTCGAGCCACCAGTTGCTTCTGAGGTCGAGCCCTGTGCCGGCGGTCATCAAAATCCGTCAACGATTCACCGACGTATGCGGCACCTCCACGAGTTCGACGAATCTGTCCACTTCTATCAAGATTATCCAAATCACGCCTGATCGTGGATTCACTGACCCCGACTTCAGACACCAGGTCCTGCAAGGCCGAAAATCCCTTCATTTCGACTATTTCTAGAATGCGACTCCGTCGCTGATCAACCAACATCGTTTGATTCGTCCCACATGCGTGACTGCTTATTACCCATCTTCACAACGATTTCGGTCAGAAACAAACAGTTTCTGTCATTTTCTTTCATTTATTTTCTAGGGAACGGTCGCCTGGAGTGGTCCGTCAAAGGCGAAAAGCAGGGGCATGGCCAGTGGCCAACCCGTTCAGTCGGTCGTCAGTCGACCGTCAGACAACTGCAGGCCACCCTGGGCCAGCAATCGGATCGCCTCGGGATAGGCTTCACATTCTGCCTCGAAGACGCGAGCCGCAAGATCGTCAGCCGTGTCACCGTTCTCTACCGGCACGACTCTCTGGAGCAGGATCGGGCCGTGATCGTACTGGTTGTCCACCAGGTGCACGGTGCATCCACTCACCCGCACACCACGTTCGATGGCCGCCTCATGCACATGGTGCCCGTAGAAGCCTCGGCCACAAAAAGCAGGAATCAGCGACGGATGAATGTTGACCACCCGAAGCCGAAAATCATCAGGCACCACCACCAGTGACAGAAACCCAGCCAGCACGACCAGGTCGGCCTTCGCATCACGGCAGACAGCAAACGCCGCTTCGCTCCATTCGGTCGCGGACTCGAAATCCCGTCTCACCAGCACTGACGTGGGCAACCCCGCTTGAGCCGCGCGATCGATCCCGGCCACTCCATCGCGGTCAGAGACCACCACGGCGATCTCCGCCTCCAGTTCACCGCGGCCGATAAAATCAACCAGGTTGACCAGCGTCCGACCGCCGCCAGACAAAAACACTGCCAGTCGGATCGGACGATCAAATGGTCCAGGCAACATCTGCACGTCTAGTTCTCCTCGAGCGGCCCGGCAATGTCATGCCCGGTTGCTCCACCATCCTCGTCCCTGCCGGCCGTCCCGTCTATCCAGTCGAGTGTTTCCGGAGCGACCGAGGCCATTCGTTCCCTGCGGCGCCGGTCCTCGCACCGGTTTCTCCAGACAAACCACACGATTGGCACACCGAAAACCCCCAGCCCAACCGCCAGTATCAGTGGCAAGGACCAATTCAACCCCGCCGGCTGAGGTGCCGTCCAGTTCAACTGTCCGCCGAGAACCAGGGGAGCAAACCGGTACGCATCGGCAGCCGGGTACCCATACATCTTGAAGAAATATCCGCTTCCCGAGACACCGTTGACCACCACCGGCCGGCCAGTCGCCTTGAGTCTCGCGACCTCCTCCAGCAGTTCACCGGGCACCGACGTCATGATCAACACGACGGGATGCTGCTGGCCATCAGCCGTGAACAGCCACACCTCGTACAGCACCTCGATGCCGAAATCATTCTCACCGGCCGGCATTTCGACCACTCGTCTCACGTGTCCACGCAGCGTCACCGGCTGACCGAGGTAGACCTGGGGATTCTCGACGTTGTTGTACAGGTCCACGAAGACGGGAAATTCCTCCACCGGTTGTCGCCGGACTACCGGGTTCAACGACTGCTTGCGCCGTGACAACAGGAACCGTGTTGCCGCCGCCCGCAATGCCTCGGGCTGGACCCTGCGAGCATGATCCAGCACATGGTAGTACGCGTCAGACTCCGAGGCCCTGATCCCCCGGGAGATCAGGCTGCCACCGGGCACCAGGACCGGTCGAAACACCTCCGGATCAATCTCCACCACCGGGGTTTCCAATTGGGACGCCATCGCGACCAGGTTCCCCGGCCACGCGGCGAGGCCGGCGAATCCCACGGCGACGAACAGGAAACAAAACATGATGGAAAACGCTTGCGACCAGTTGGATCCGAACGAGCGATCGACGCGAGCATACTAGCGGCCACCGCCCCACCCGACAACGTGCCACAGAAAGGTCTCGACCTTGATCGGCCTCTTGTGCTATTTTCCTCGCCCACGCATGGCGATCCAGACACGTCATTCGAGTGGTTCCAGGGACGAGCGGCAAGGAGGCCGTCGTGAGTTGGGGACATTCGTCCAATCCGTCATCAGAACAGCCATCTGACCAGCCCGACCCGGCCGGTGGGCTCAGGGTCCAGATCCGCTGGTTGATCCGCCGCGACATGCCCGAGGTGCTGGCAATCGAGCAGTCGAGTTTCCAGCAACCCTGGTCGGAAGAGGAATTCCTCTCGCACCTCCGACAACGCAATTGCATTGGCATGGTCGCCGAGTACAACCAGCAGATCGTGGGATTCATGATCTACGAACTGCACAAGGCCCGGCTCCAGTTGCTCAACTTTGCCACCAGTGGCGACTTCAGACGACTGGGAGTTGGGCTGCAAATGATCAACAAGCTCGTCGACAAGCTCTCCCAGCAACGTCGACAGGAGATCATCCTGGAGGTCCGTGAATCGAACCTCGAGGCCCAACTCTTCTTCAAATCCCAGGAATTCCAGGCCGTCCGGGTGATGCGGGCTCACTACGACGACACGACCGAAGATGCCTACGTGATGCGATTTCGGCTTTACGAAACGGCATCCGACATCCTCTCCTTTCAGCCACACAACCGTATCGCCTTCTACGACGACGCGGCATAGGGTTCGACCATCGCCTCCGTTTTTCGGAGTTCGCGAGACAACCCGCGGCGTCGGTGGACCGGCCTGGTTCCGGAGAATTCGACCACGGACTGGCACGATGCGGCCCAGCGGGTATCCTCCTCGGGATGAATCTCGCCACCGGTCGTGACACGATCGTGCTCGAGGGGGTCCGGGTCCACAACCTGCAGGACCTCTCGCTAGAAATCCCGCTGCACCAACTGGTCGTCATCACCGGCATCAGTGGAAGCGGCAAGAGCAGCCTTGCCTTCGAGACATTGGCAGTCGAGGGACAACGCCGTTACATCGAAACACTCTCACCCTCGGCCCGAGGACTTCTCGATCGGCTCGACCGGCCCGATGCCGACCGGATCGAATCGGTGCCACCCACGATCGCCATCCGCCAGGGCACGCACCGTGCTGGTGCACGAGAAACGGTGGGGACGGCCACCGAGATTCACGACCAGCTCACACTGCTGTTCGCCCACACCGGAGTCATCGTCTGCCCCGACTGCACCACCCCGGTGGAATCGTCAACCAGCGAGTCGATCGCCTCGACACTGGAGAACTGCGCCGAGGGACTGAGGTTCCAGGTGGTCTTCGAGGTGTCCGATTACGAACCCGACACCAAGCAGCAACGTGAGCGACTCAGCGAGGATGGATTCCGCCGCCTGGCCGTCTCCGACGGCAACACCGGATCCCGCACGCAGGTCGACCTGGACCAGGCCGAAGAACACGACCTGGATTCCGCCTGGGTGATTCTCGACCGACTCGTCACCGGCGGTACGGACCGCAGCCGAATCGAGGAGAGCATCGAACAGGCGATCAGTTGCGGAGAGGGCCGCTGCCTGATTCTCATCGACGGTGCCCACGACGATTCACAACACGTCACGCTCGATGGATCGACCTGGTCGGTCACGCCCTGGTCGACCGGGACCACCTGCAACACTTGTCGACGACGATTCGCGAGACCCGAACCCCGCCTGTTCAGCTTCCACAGTCCACTGGGAGCCTGTCCCGGTTGCCGTGGATTCGGCAGTGTCCCGGTCATCTCGTTCACGAAGCTCGTCCCGGATCCCCGGCTCAGCCTCCGCGAGGGAGCCATCGCTGCCTGGACCACGCCCGCGTACTCACACGAACTCGACGAGTTGATCGACCTGGCTCCCGACTACGGCATCCCCCTGGATGTCCCATTTGGCGAGTTGTCACCCGCCCACCTGGAACTGATCACTCACGGGGTTCCTGAACGTGATTTCGGAGGACTCGATGGGTTCTTCGATTGGTTGGAACGCCACCGCTACAAACTCTCGGTTCGAGTTTTCCTCAATCGTTGGCGGGCTTACGACACCTGCGGGCACTGTGGTGGTGGCCGCCTGCAACCCGATGCACTCGCCGTACATCTGCCAGCTGCCCTGGACCAACAGGAGCGAACCATCGATCAACTGGTCGCGCTGCCGGTCGCCGAATTGAGGAACGTGATCTCGGAGTGTCAACAGCACTCCGAGAATCTGGAACGGGACTTGAACCACACCGTCCTGGCCCCGCTGGCCACCCGTCTCGACTGCCTTCACAGGGTCGGACTGGATTACCTCACCCTGGATCGTCCGCTGCGCACCCTCTCCAACGGCGAAGCCAGACGTGTTCTCCTGACGCAGGCACTCGGGTCGAGCCTCGTCAACACACTCTACGTTCTCGACGAACCGACCGCCGGCCTGCACGCCACCGACGTCGCCCGGCTCGTGGAAGTGGTCGGTGAACTCGTCGATCGTGGCAACAGTGTGGTGATGGTCGAACACGACACTTCGGTGATCGAGGCGGCCGATCAAATCATCGACATCGGACCCGCGGCCGGTCGCCACGGTGGCCGCCTGCTCTTCCAGGGACCTCCTGCCGAGCTGGCAACCTGCAACGATTCGGTGACCGGTGCCTATTTCAGCCAACGGCTCCCCGACCAGGCTCCCGACGATGGGCCGGCGGCCCGGGCTGCTGCCGGCACGATCCAACTCACCGGGGCCACCCGGCACAACCTCGATCACCTCGATGTCAGTTTCCCGCTCGGCCAACTGGTCGTCGTGGCCGGCGTCAGCGGAAGTGGCAAGAGCAGCCTGGTCCAGGAAACGCTCTATCCGACACTTTGCCAGGCACTCGATCAACCGCTGCCAGCAGAACTGGCCCACGACGATTGTCTCGCTGCGATCACGGGATTCGAGTCGCTCGAGCAGGTGACGCTGGTCGATGCCTCGCCGATTGGTCGTTCCGCCCGATCCATTCCCGCAACCTACCTGAAAGCATTTGACGATATCCGCCGACTGTTCGCAGCGACCGCCGAATCCAAGCAGCGCGGCTACACGGCCCGGCAGTTCAGCTTCAATTCCACCGGGGGTGGACGGTGCGAGATGTGCGGGGGCAGTGGCGACATCGAGGTCGACATGCAATTCCTGGCCGACATCCACACGACCTGTCCGGAATGCTCCGGCCGCCGGTTCGGCCGCGAGGTGCTCGAGATCACTCACCGAAACCGTTCGATCGCCGACGTGCTGGACATGACCGTCGAGGAGGCATTTGGATTCTTTCGGGGTGAACACAAGATCCGCCGCCGTCTGCAGCCGTTGCGGGACGTCGGTCTCGACTACCTTCCGCTCGGACAACCCACGACGACGCTCTCGGGTGGCGAATCACAACGACTGAAACTGGCCTCGTTTCTCTCGACCAAGGCCACTCGCCGTACGTTGTTCCTGCTCGATGAACCCACCACCGGCCTGCATCCGGCCGACGTCGAGCAGTTGCTGAGTTGCCTGGACACCCTGCTGGCGGTCGGACACTCCGTGGTGGTCATCGAACACCACCTCGGGCTGATCGCTCGGGCCGACCACGTGATCGAACTCGGACCCGGTGGCGGCCCTCGGGGTGGCCAACTGATCGCCACTGGATCTCCGCGAGACATCCTCTCGTGTGCCGAATCGGTGACGGGCCGCCACCTCTCGTGCTACAATCAGCCTCCCCGCTGAGCAGTGGCAGGTCACCAGGCCGGTCCGCCCCCGTGGTGGGGACGTTAAAGGAGTAACGATGTCTGACGCCGCACCCTTCGTGCACCTGCACTGCCACTCGCACTACAGCCTGCTGGACGGCGCCAACCGAATTCCCCAACTGGTGTCAAAGATCAAGGCCGACGGGATGAATGCCCTGGCCTTGACCGACCACGGCAATCTCTTCGGTGCGGTCCAGTTCTACAACGAGTGCCGCAAACAGGACATCAACCCCGTGCTGGGTTACGAGGCGTACGTCGCGCCGGGCCACCGCTCGGATCGGACGCCCTCGAAGAACAAGGAAGCCTCCTATCACCTGACACTGCTGGCGAAAAATCGCACCGGTTTCCAGAACCTGATGGCACTGGCCTCCATGGCCTACCTCGAGGGCTTCTATTACAAGCCACGGATCGACAAGGAGATTCTCGAAGCCCACAGTGACGGCCTGATCTGCCTGTCCGGATGTGCCTCCAGCGAACTCTCCCACCACATTCTTGCCGGACGCGACGAAGAGGCAGCGGCACTGGTCGAATGGTACCAGCGAGTCTTTGGTGAGAACCTGTACCTGGAAATCCAGAACGCGGGCCTGCGAATCCAGCAGGAGTGCCTGGCCGGAACTGTCGACATCTCCCGGCGAGCCGGAATCCCCCTGGTCGCCACCAACGACTCACACTATCTCGACCGCTCCGATGCCGAAGCCCACGACGTGCTTCTGTGTGTCAACACGCGGACAGTCATCTCCGATGAACGCCGGATGCAACTCGAAGGAGACGAATTCTTCGTCAAGTCGCCCGGAGAAATGTACGACACGTTTCCCGATCACCGGGACGCCGTGGCATTGACCCAGACCATCGCTGACGGTGTCGACATTGACCTGGACTTCACCGCGAAACACTACCCGGTCTTCACCCCACCGGAAGGAAAAACTGACACCGACTATCTCCGCGAATTGTGTGAAGAACGACTGCCGGGGCGGTATGGCGACGAGATCACGACCGCGGTCCATGAGCGACTCGATGACGAGTTGCGGATCATTGAACAGATGGGGTACTCGAGCTACTTCCTGATCGTGTGGGACTTTGTCCGGTTCTCGATGGAGGAGGACATCCCTTGCCAGGCCCGTGGCTCGGCCTGTGGTTCACTGGTCGCCTACCTGCTGGGACTCAGCAACGTCTGCCCGCTGAAGTACGACCTGCTGTTCGAACGGTTCCTGGATCCCAGCCGTAACGAGCCGCCTGATATCGATATCGATTTCTGCCGCGACCGTCGGCAACGGGTCATCGATTACACCAAGGAGAAATATGGCGAAAAGAATGTCGCCCAGATCGGGACATTCGGCACTCTCAAGGCCAAGGCCGCCATCCGCGACGTCGGCCGGGCCCTGGACGTGCCACTCTCGCGAGTCGACGAAATCGCAAAAATGGTCCCCGACACGCTTGGGATCACGATCGAGGAAGCTCTCAACGAGAGTCCCGACCTGAACGAACAGTACAGCAACGACAAACAGATCAAGAGGTTGCTGGACATCGCCATTCGCCTGGAAGGCCTGGCTCGCAGCGCCGGCACTCATGCGGCCGGCGTGGTGATCGGAAAAGAATCACTCGAAAAATACGTCCCCTTGCAGAGAATCACCGGCAAGGAGGACGTGATCACCCAGTGGCGGGACAAGGACGTCGAGCAGGCCGGCCTGCTGAAAATGGACTTCCTCGGACTCCGCAACCTCAGCATTCTCGACAAGGCCGTCAAGAACGTCAAAGCAACCCGGGGCATCGACATCAACCCGATCGAGCTCCCGCTCGACGATGCCGAGACCTACGCCTTGCTGCAACGAGGTGAAACCAAGGGCATCTTCCAACTCGAGAGCGCAGGAATGCGTGACCTGTTGACCAAGATGCGGCCCGACTGTTTCAACGACATCATCGCTACCAGTGCCCTGTATCGTCCCGGGCCACTCGAAGGTGGGATGGTCATGACCTACGTCGACGTCAAGCACGGTCGTGAACCGGTTCCAAAAGTCCATCCGATCATCGACGAATTGCTCGCCGAGACCTACGGAGTGATGGTCTACCAGGAACAGGTGATGCGGATTCTCAACCGCGTCGGCGGGATCGAGCTCTCCAGTGCGTACCGCTGTATCAAGGCCATCAGCAAAAAACAGTTGGACGTGATGCGACGGTACCGTGAGGAATTCGTCACCGGGGCGGCCAAACAGGACATGACCGAAAAACTGGCGGTCGAACTTTTCGACATGATCGAGAAGTTCGCCGGTTACGGGTTCAACAAGTCACACTCGACCGCCTACGGCGCGGTGGCCTACCAGACCGCGTACCTCAAGGCACATTTCCCTTTGGAATTCATGGCCGCGCTGCTCTCCTGCGAAATGGAAGACACCGACCGGATCAGCGAACACATCGACGACTGCCGTCGAATGGACCTGGACATTCGTCCCCCGTCCGTCAATCACTCGAAGGTCGAATTCCAGGTCGAGGACGACTCACTCAGGTTCGGACTGGCCGCGATCAAGGGGGTCGGGGCCTCGGCGGTCGCGGCGATCGTCGCCGCACGCGAGGCGGGGGAACCGTTCCTGAACATTTTCGACTTGACCGAACGGGTCAACCCCAAGGCACTCTCAAAAAGTGTGCTCGAGACCCTGGTCAAGAGTGGGGCGCTGGACGAATTGGGACCCCATCGGAACCAGCATTTTGGCGTGGTTGAACGGGCCGTCCAGGCATCGGTGACACGACACCGGGACCGTGCCCGGGGCCAGAAAAATCTCTTTGGTGACACCAATGACGACGACTTTGACGCCGAACCGGTGGAATTGCCCGAGACACCCGAGTGGCCCCAGAGCACGCAGTTGGCGATGGAAAAAGACGTCCTCGGATTCTATCTCTCCTCCCATCCTCTCGCCGACCACAGTGCCAGCATCGCACGGCACGCCACCCACGACGTGATCGCAACCGCATCGCTCCAGGAGGGCACCGAAGTGCTCCTGGGCGGGATGATCACGACGATCCGCACCTCGCAAACTCGGCGGCCCAGCCGAAACGGACACAGCCGATTCGCCAACTTCAATTTCGAAGACCTGCGCGGCAACATCCGTTGCATCATCTGGCCGGAAGACTACAACCGGCTCAGCGAAAAGATGATTCCCGAGGTCTGCCTGTTCATTCAAGGAAAGGTCGATCGCCGTGGTCGTGAGCCGTCAATCGTCGTCCACAACGTGCTGACCCAGGACGAGGCCGAACGAGAATACACCCGGCAACTGGCAATCAAGTTCCGCCGTGGCGTGCACTCCAGGGACGACATGCATCGCACCCGTGAGATCCTGGGACGACACCCAGGACGAGTCGAAGTCGTGGTGATTGTCGAATCAACACAAACCGATTCCGAGTCGACACCGGTTCGCTACATCATGTCGACACCCAACGACCTCCGCGTCTCCTGTTCACACGAACTCCAGACTGAACTCAGCGGAGTTCTCGGCGAAACTGACTTTGAATTCCATTCCGCCAATCGTCGCCGCGGCGGCAATGGACACGCCTGAAAGGCCCCAACGTGACTGATTCCCCGTCCCACTGGAACCAACTCGCTGACAGTGTCCTCCAGGGACATCAACTGACACCTGAAGAAGGGCTGTCGATCCTCGAGGCCGACGACGCCTCGCTGCCCGGCCTTCTCGCCGCTGCATTCCAGGTGCGCCAGGAACATTTTGGAATGGACGTCCAACTGTATTACCTGGAAAACGCCAAAAGCGGGCTCTGCCCGGAAGATTGCAGCTACTGCTCGCAATCGGCGGTGGCCGACACCCCCATCGAGCGGTACCGGTTGAAAAGTCCCGAGCAACTGATGGCAGGAGCCAGGCAGGCAGCCGACAATCAGGCGAGGACCTACTGCATTGTCGCCAGTGGCCGAGGCCCCAGTGACGCTGATGTCGATGGAGTTGTCCAGGCCGTCGAACAAATCAAACAGGATTCCGGCCTGCACATCTGCTGCTGCCTGGGACTACTCACTCCCGAGCAGGCTGGACGACTGAAACAGGCGGGCGTCGACCGCATCAATCACAACCTCAACACCAGCCGGGGATTTTACGACCAGATTTGTTCCACTCACACCTACCAGGAACGAATCGATACGCTGACGGCATGCCGTGACCAGGGATTGGAACTCTGTTGCGGGCTGATCGTCGGCATGGGAGAAACTCACCAGGACGTGGTGGCCGTCTGCGGTGAATTGCAGGAACTGGGAGTCGAATCGATCCCGGTCAACTTTCTCAACCCGATAGACGGCACACCGCTGGAGGGCACCGATCACCTTGACCCCCGATTCTGTCTCAAGGTGCTCGTCCTGTTTCGGCTGGCTCATCCCACAACCGAGATTCGTATCGCGGGTGGACGGGAGGTCAACCTGAGAAGCTTGCAACCGCTGGGACTGTACGCCGCCAACTCGCTATTCGTCAGCGATTACCTGACCACACCCGGGCAGCCGGCCAGCGAGGACCACCGGATGATCGAGGACCTCGGCTTCCGCGTCGTGCGTCACACCACGACACCGCCTGAGCCGATCATCGGCTAACCGCCGCCTCGCGTTTCCACGACGGACGGACGCTAGTAGCCCTGGTTGCGGCAATAACGACGAGCCTGTCTGGCCAGGTGAACCAGCGGTTCTCGTGACAGTCCGGCAAGCGGCCCGCGGAGATCAATTCCCCGATGCGGCTGATGGACCGACCGAATCACATCAACCAGTTCCCCGTCGCTCATCGCGACCAGTTGTTGAGTCGACAAACCGGCCACCTCGGCCTTGGGCCAACTCGCCCCGGTCACCACGAACGACTCGAACTGTGGCCCCGACCTCCACTGCGTTGCTTCCACCATCACCAGGCCTCCATCCTTGCCGGCCTCGATCGCCACCTGGCGGGCTCCAACCCACCGTCGCGATTGAACTTGCCGGAATCCTAGACGACATCTACATTTCCAGCCATTGAAATTATTCGGCCCAATCCGCCCGGCTCCTTCACCGAATCTCTGAATTCATCCATGCCTGGCCCTCATCGGCGCAAATCCCGTTTCGCGGCCCGGCCTGTTGCCAGACAGTCCGCCGCAGCTTTGCCCGTCGATGATCTCTCGCGTGCCATCAGCCGCAGCCAACACTGGCTCCTGGACCGCCAGGCTCCCGACGGACATTGGGTCGGTGAACTCGAAGGCGATTCCATCCTGCAATCGGAATACATCCTGTTGCTGGCCTGGTTGACGGCCAATGATTCGGCCCCCGAGTGGTCTGGCCAGCGAATCCGCCGCGCAGCCAGGCAACTGGTCCAACAACAACAGCCTGGTGGCGGCTGGGCATTGTTTCCGGGAGGACCACTGGAAATCAGCGCTTCGGTCAAAGCCTACATGGCGCTGAAAATCGCCGGGCACGACTGCGATGCCCCCTGGATGGTCCGAGCCCGCGAGGCGATCCGCGGTGCTGGCGGTGCCGAACGGGTCAACAGTTTCACGCGGTACTATCTCGCGTTACTGGGCATACTCGACTACCGGCAATGCCCCGCCGTTCCTCCCGAACTGGTACTGGTACCACGATCCTGCCCACTGAACATCTACGAGATGTCGGCCTGGTCACGGACGATCTTCGTTCCCCTCAGCCTGCTGTGGGCCTTCCGCCCACAGATCGACACTCCAGCCGACTGGTCTATCGACGAGTTGTTTCTTGGGACCCCCGCCGCGCTGCCGGCCACGATGACTCCCTGCGAACAACTCGACCAGCTCTCGGCGCCCAGCCGACTCAACTGGCACGCTCTTTTCTCCCGGCTCGACACCGCCTGGAAACAACTCGAACGCTGGAAACTGCTCCCGCTGCGCGGGATGGCAATCCGAAAAGCCTCCGAGTGGATGATCGAACGATTCGCCGAGAGCGATGGCCTGGGTGCCATCTTTCCGCCCATGGTCTGGAGCGTCGTGGCACTGAAGTGCCTGGGATATTCCAACGACGCCCCGATCCTGCTTCGTGCACTGGAACAACTCGAAGAGCTGGTGATCTCGGAGGACGACACCGACCGCCTGCAACCGTGTCATTCGCCCGTCTGGGACACTGCGATCACCACGATCGCCCTCCGCGACTCGGGAATGCCTGCCAGCCACCCGTCCCTGAAAAAGTCAGTCCAGTGGCTGCTGAAGCGAGAAGTTCGCCACCCGGGCGATTGGTCGACTGGGCAACCTGGCGCGGAACCGGGAGGCTGGTTCTTCGAGTTTGCCAACCGGTTCTATCCCGATGTCGACGACACCGCGATGGTCGTGCTTGCGCTCACCCGCTGCCTGCCCGATCTGCCCTGGATGGCCGACTTCTTTCTCGACTTCGATCCTGCCCAGGCACACGCCCCCGATATCTCTGCCGTCCTGAGTGGCCGCACCAACTCGCCAATCCAGGCGGCAGATTCCATCGAATCAATGGGACCACTTCTCGGAGCGATCCACCGAGGTGCTCGCTGGACACTGGGCATGCAATCTCGCAATGGCGGCTGGGGCGCTTTTGATCGAGACAACGATCGCGAGTTGCTCACCCGTGTTCCCTTCGCGGATCACAACGCGATGATCGACCCCCCAACCGCCGATCTCACCGCACGTGTCCTGGAGATGCTGGGCGGACTTGGTGTCCGGGAAACGCACCCGGCCGTCATTCACGGACTCGACTTCCTCTGGAAAGAGCAGGAAGACGATTCGAGCTGGTACGGCCGGTGGGGCGTGAACTACATCTATGGCACCTGGCAGTCACTGGTCGGCCTTGCGGCAATCGGCATTCCATCGACCGACCCGAGGATCCGGCGAGGTGCCGACTGGTTGAAGCGCCACCAGCAACCTGGCGGAGGCTGGGGCGAGTCGCCCCGGACTTACGACGACCCCAGCCTGCGAGGTACCGGACCCGTCACAGCCTCGCAAACCGCCTGGGCCGTGCTGGGCCTGATCGCCGCCGGTGAAGGACACAGCCAGGAGGCTGCCAACGGCATTGGCTACCTCGTGGACCACCAGCAGCACGATGGCCGTTGGCACGAGGAGGAGTTCACAGGAACCGGGTTCCCCAAGGTGTTTTACCTTCGCTATCACCTGTACCCGATCTCCTTTCCCCTGATGGCCCTCGGGCGGTATGCTCACTGCCTGAACACGTCCACCGCCGCCGCCATCACCGATCGTCGTGTCGCCTGAACCGGGACACGTCAGACCTGTGAGAGGGGGAGCCGTCCGATGACCGAGGCCACTCGTTCAAAAAATCAGACGCTGCTGGTCAGTGACCCGGTCTTCCAGTCGCACGACACCGGCCAGGGACATCCCGAGTCAATCCGTCGGCACGAGGCAGTCACCCGGGCCCTGGCACCCGACGAGTTTCCCAAGGGCCTGTGGAGAATGAAGCCACCGGCCGCGGATGACCCCACCATCACGCGAGCCCACAAGGCCGAGTACGTCGCCCTGGCCCAGCGGGAAATCCAGGCCGGTCTCGCCATGCTCAGCACCGGCGACACGATCGTGTGCCGGGAATCGCTCGAAGCCGCCCGCCGCGCCTGCGGGGCCGTCTGTCTCGCCGTCGACGAAATCGTGGCCCGGCGATCAGCCAATGCCTTCTGCGCCGTGCGGCCACCAGGCCATCACGCCACGCCCGATCGTGGCATGGGATTCTGTATCTTCAATAATGTGGCCGTCGCTGCACGACACGCCCAGGCTCAACACAAGATCGGGCGGGTCCTGATCGCCGACTGGGACGTCCACCACGGAAACGGCACCCAGGACATTTTCTACGACGACGAGACCGTCTTCTTTTTCAGCACACACCAATCCCCCTGGTACCCTGGCACCGGCGCCAGGCAGGAAACCGGTACGGGCAAGGGGCTGGGCACGACACTGAACCGACCGTTCCCTGCAGGCACCGACCGAACCAGGATCGTACCGGCCTACGCCGAGGAGTTGAGAGCCGCGGCCGACAAGTTCCGCCCCGAACTCGTACTGATCTCAGCTGGCTTCGACTCGCGACTCGGAGACCCGCTGGGACACTTCCGTCTCACCGATCCGGACTTCGCCGAACTCACCGACGTGCTGGTCGACATCGCCAATCGACACGCCGGAGGCCGGCTGGTCAGTGTGCTCGAGGGGGGCTACAACATTGCCGGCCTCGCGTCCGCATCGGCCGCCCACTGTCGGCGACTGGTCCACGCCTCCGACAAAACAGCTCGCTGACTAATTCTCGTCAAGCAAGCTCGTGGCCGCCGCAAACCCGCTGGCAATGCAGTCGGGCAACCCCACGCCGCGGAATGCGTTGCCGGCCAGGGCCAGTCCCGGAATCTGGGCCACCAGACGCTCGATTGTCTCGACCCGATCGAGATGACCAACGTTGTACTGCGGCATCATCTCCTGGTAACGAACCACGTCGATCAATTCCGGATCACCGCGCACCCCCAGCAACGCCTCCAGTTCCTCCAGCACCAGCCCCCGGAGTTCCTGGTCGTCCAACTCGACCAACTCCGGCTGCAGTTCGCCTCCAACGAACGTTCGGAACAACACTCGCCCCTCCGGGGCCCGGCCAGCCAACTTGCGGCTGGCGAATGACACGGCCAACACGCGACGCCCCTCGATCCGGGGCACCACCAGCCCATAAGCATCCAGGGGATGCTCAACCTGGTCGAGCCGATGGCCAGTGCTGACCACGACGCTTGATGCCGATTCGATTTCTCCAAGTCTCGCCGCGAGATCACCGGGAAGGTCACCGACCAGCCGCGATGCCACCTTGCAAGGAACCGCCAGGATGACCGCATCGGCCTGGATTGTTTCACCGGAAGAGAGTTCCACGCCGAACCCGCCGTCCTCATCAATCCGCCTGATGGCCTGCACCTCCGTTTTGAGACGAAGACGACACCTGGTTTCCAGGGACCGTTGTGCCGCTTCAACCAACTGGCTCAACCCACCCCGCAGAGACGCGAACAACCCGTAGCGAGCCCCGCGAGTTGCCTTCTCCCTGTCTGCCGCTTTGGCTCGCATTCCTTGCCACAGGCTCCCGTGCTCGCGTTCCATTTCGATGAATCGCGGCAGCGTGGCCGCCAGGCTCAGACGCTCGGGATCACCCGTATAAATTCCTCCCACCAACGGCTGGACCAGCCTCTCCAGCGCCTCGCGGCCCAGACGCCGTCGCACGAAGGCTCCAACGCTCTCGTCACTCGCCTGGGCAGACCGCCCGATCAGCGGCTCCAGGGCCATTCTCATTTTCCCGGTCCACGAGAAGATCGGCGACGCGAGAACGGCGCGGATCCTCGGAGTTCCCAGCAGTTGAAAACTCTCGGGCACCGGAACCGGACGCCCATCTCGGACGACCAGCGATCCGCCGAATTGCGGATCGGTTTTGACGAGTTGATCCTCGAGGCCCAGGCGGCGGCAGAGGTCCAGGCCACCCGGCTTATCAGTGATGAACATGTCCGGCCCCCGTTCGACCAGGAAGTCACCCAGCCGAACCGTCTCGATCGCCCCACCCAGGCGATCCGCAGCCTCGATCAGTTCAACCTCGAAGCGCAGGGCCGGATCCGCCTGCGCATCAGCCGCATCGCACAATGCCAACGCAGCCGCCAGTCCACTGGCTCCACCTCCGACGACCAGGCACCGCCGTGGACGCCCCGGCAGGTGTTGGACTGTCACACCGGCCCCTCCGCGGCCCCGAGTTCGTGCACCATCTCCACCAACGCCTTGACCTTGTCAGGATCCATCGTCGGTAACAGCCCGTGCCCCAGATTGAAGATATGGCCGGGCCGCCCGGCGGCGGCATCAATCACATCCTGGGTGCGTTGCCGCAGCACATCCAGATCGGCGTAGAGACTGACCGGATCGAGGTTGCCCTGCACAGCCACATCGTGGCCGACCAGGTCCCAACCATCGGCCAGGTCAATTCGCCAATCCAGCCCCTGGACCTGTCCACCCGCCTCTCGCTGCAATGGATACAGCTGTGGATTCCCGGTGAGGAAGTGAATCACCGGCAACCCCTCGGGCAAACTCTCGATCAGACGTTTCGTATGAGGCAAGACGTAGCGGCGGTAGTCGGCCGGCGAAAGACACCCCGCCCAACTGTCAAAAATCTGCACAACCTGACAACCAGCCTCAGCCTGTGCCGCCAGGTAACGGGACAACGTGGGCACGAGCCGATCCATCAATGCCTGCCACGCTCCCGGATCGCCGTACATGATCGACTTGGTGTGCTCGTAGCTCCGCGATCCTCCCCCCTCGATCGCATAGCTGGCCAATGTAAACGGTGCCCCGGCGAATCCAATCAGCGGACAGTCAGCCGGCAAATCGGCCCGAACACGGCGAACCGTGTCAAAAACGAACGCCATCACCTCCATGTCCTCGATCTCGACAACGCGGTCGATATCACCGGATGTTCTCAAGGGATTGTCGATCACCGGCCCCTCGCCGGCCTGGTACTCCAGGTTCATTCCCATCGGACGCAAAATTGGCAACAAATCGGCAAATAGGATGGCTGCGTCGACACCCAGCACGGCCTGGGCCGTCAGGGTCACCTCGGCCGCAAGATCCGGACGCGTGCACAGTTCCAGGAACGTGACCTGGCTGCGAACCTCCATGTACTCGGGCAAATACCGACCGGCCTGCCGCATCAGCCAGACCGGTGTCGTGTCGACTGGCTCGCGGCGAACGGCCTTCAGAAAACGAGAATCGTGCAATTCGGGAGTCATGAACAGGGCCTGGGAGACAGAATGCGGCCGGAAAGAATGGAGACCATCGGGGACCCTGATTCTAGCACGCCGATTGCCCCCATGCGGCCCTCTCCCCGTTCACCACGACCGATCTTGACCGCTTGGGCCCACCGCCCATACCATCCCCCGGCATTGATCGGCCGCGAACGGGGGGAAACCGATGTCGGCCCACAAATTACTACTACCGGTACTGATCACCGCGCTAGCCCTCCGCGCGGTGGCTGCGGTTGTTGTCACCACACAACTCGAAAACCGGGGCGACACCTTCCTGATCGCCGGTGATGCCGCTGGATACTGGGAACTGGGTCAACACATCGCAGATCGGGAGCCCTACGAGTTACACGGGCAAGCCGATGACTCGCTGGCCAAGGCCTCGATTCCACGCCGGGTATCACGAATGCCCGGCTTTCCAGCCCTGCTGGGACTCGTGATCCGTTTTTGTGGCAGCGACAGCCTGTTGTTGATCCGGCTGGTCCTGGCCGTGGTCGGCACCATCGCCTGCTACCTCGTCTACCTGCTTGGCTCGCGTCTCCACAGCCCCCCCATCGGTCTCGCCGCGGCAACCGCCTGTGCCCTCTCCCCCACCCTGGTCGGCTTCAGTGTCCTGGTGCTCAGCGAGACCCTGTTTGCGGTATTTCTTTTGGCCTGCCTGCTGGGAATCGACTCTCTACGAAACTCCGAAACGGAACTCGAGCACCGTCCCCGGTGGACGGCAGCCGCCTGGGCCGGACTGGCAGGCTGTGCGGCCGTCTACGTCCGTCCCGGCTGGCTGGCCGCGTTGCCAATGCTGGCGATCCTCTGGATTGCAATGTCCGCCCGTCGCCGCCGAGCAACGGTGGAGATGACCGTGCTGCTGTTGGTCTGCGCGATTGGCCTGCTGCCCTGGACCTGGCGGAACATGCAGGTGACCGGTCACCCGGTAGTGACAACTCTCTGGGTCGGTCCCAGCCTCTACGACGGCCTTCACCAGGGGGCTACCGGCGAAAGCGACATGAGTTTCATCATCGATGACGGCCTGTTTGCCAATGCCGAACAGACCGAGGTCGCCATCGATCAACACTACCGCGCCGCGGCTTGGGATTTCGCAATCACGCACCCCGGAACCACTCTCCGACTCGCAGCGATCAAGTGCTGGAGATACCTCAAACCGTGGCCCAGTGCCTCGCAGTTTCAGTCGCCCTGGCAAGTCGCAGCCGTGGCTGTGCCAACAGTGCTCCTGTACGTGCTTGCCTTCCGGGGAGCCGTGTCGCACCGGCACGAACCAAGGACATGGATCCTCGCCGCTTTCCCACTGCTGTACTTTGCTGCACTGCACACCATTTTCGTCGGGTCATTGCGTTACCGTGTTCCCGCCGAATACTCGCTGTGGATCCTCGCTGCCGTCGGCTGTCGTCGGAGGACTTCGACGTGACACACCGGTGGAGTGAGTGGAAAAGGACCCTGTGGGGCCTGTTCGGATTACTGGTCATCACCGGTTCAGCGGCCGGCATCTGGGTCCACCATGTCTGGTCTCACAGCGACAAACTGCTCGCACAGGTCGTCCGAGACAACCTGGACCAGTTGGCTCCGGGACTCAATGTCCAATTCTCCTCCTGCCACTTCGACCTGCTCCGTCGTGTTCGCGTCGAAAACATCGAGTTGACGACCCCCGACGGTCAGCCATTGGCCTCGGTTCCGCAAATCACCGTCGCGATCGACCGGCAAGCGCTCGCCCAACACCAGCAACTGGTGATCCAGCAGATCACGTTGCACCGCCCTCACCTGCATCTCGTTCGGGACAGCCAGGACGCCTGGAACTGGCAGCATCTGACAAGCGGCATCGCTGGCCGGACCGTGCTCCCGAGTTGGACAATCGAGGACGGACAGATTGACGTCACGCTCGCCAACGGTCCGGACAGATCCCGTTCGCTCGAACAACTCAACCTCCAACTCGTTCCCTCGGGTGTCGATCGTTATCTCCTGGACGGACATGGCCTGTTCACCCACCCCCAGTCGTCTCAGCCTGCCGCCGGCTTGACCCTCAGCGGTCAATGGCGAGTCACCAACAGTGGTGTCTCGATCCACGGACAACTCAGTGACCTGCTGGCCGACCCGTCACTGGTGGAGTTCATCACGGGCCTTTCGTCGATGCCCAATGGCGTTGAGGCCGAACCCACACGGCCGGAGGAACCGGGGCGTCAGTTTTCACTGGATCCACGGACCCTGTCCGCGACCCTTCGAGGCGATCTCGCATTTCGTGTGACCCGCTGGCAACCCGACACCGACTGGGACTACCGGCTGCTTCTGACCCTCAAGAACGGCCAACTGCAGTTGCCGCCCACCGCCGGCCCGTCACGGACACTGACTCGCCTCGCCGGACAGGTTTACCTCGACCCACACAAGCTCCAGGTCAAGAATCTTCTCGGACATGAAGCCGACACCACCGCGACGGTCAACGGCCTTGTCTCCTGGTCATCCGAAACACCCTCCGGGCACCTCGACCTGGAGATCCAGAACCTGCCGTTGGACAACCGACTCCACGAGAGTTTGCCACCCGAGTGGCAGGCTCTTTTCGATGTCTACAATCCATCCGGGTCAGTCGATGTGGCAATCTCCCTGGGTTCCCACGACGACGGCCACTGGCGACTGGCCAACTCGGTACTCACGGCTCGCGGTTGTCGAATCCGACACACGAAATTCCCTTACCCTCTCGAGCAGGTCACCGGCACCCTGACACAACCGGGATCTGCACGCGACCTGGTTGTCGCGTTGGACGCGGTTGCTGGCGGCCAACCCATCAGTTTCCGCGGCAAGATCCAAAACGCTGGCCCGGCAGCGTCCTCGCAAATCGACATCTCTGTCAATCGCCTACCCATCGACGCGCAACTCCTTGCGGCCGTTTCGCCATCAGCCCGTCGAACCCTCGAATCATTGGCCATTCGTGGATCCGCCAATGTGCGAGCTCGCCTGAATCGGCCGGCAGGATTGAAAAGAAAACTCACCACACGCCTCGACGGTCAATTCGTGGATTCTTCAGTTCGCTTTCAACACTTCCCCTGGCCGATCGAAAAGATTCGCGGAGAGTTCTCCGCCACGATTTCACCGACCCAGTACGCGTGGCGCTTCGAAAAACTCAACGGACAACACGCCGACGCTTCGCTCACCGGGTCCGGCCACCTCGACGGACAACCTGGACGCCCCGGCCAATTCGCACTGGATCTTGACGTTCAGCACATTCCGCTCGATCAAGACCTCCGAACCGCCTGCTCGGATGAACTCCGCGGCCTGTGGGATCGAGTCCGCCCCACCGGACAACTCAACGGACGAATCGAGATCCGTCGTCAGGGAACCCAGCCCGTCCAGGTCGCCATTCCGCGTTTCACCATCGACAGCGGGACGATGCAATTGACGGGATTCCCCTACAAGCTCTCCGATGTCCGTGCCACCGGCCGTTATGACATCACCAAGACCGCCCAGCGTCGTCTCACCTTAATTTCTTTGGACGCGCGGCACGGAAACACTCGGCTCGCCACCCGGGGATTGCTCGAAATCGATCGCCGCAAGGATTGGATGTTGAGATTGGAGTCACTCGCCTGCAATGACCTTGTTGCAGACGACGACCTCCTCCAGGCATTGCCGCCGCGGCTCCGCCAGACGATCTCACACCTAAATCCTCAACGAGCATTCCACGTCGGTGGACTCATTGAACTACGTGGCGCTGGCGAACCCGGTTTCCCCATCACTGCCGCCTGGGACCTGGAAACACACCTCCCTGACAACCGACTCACGACCGGTGTTCAACTGGAAGATGTCTCCGGCAGTGTGACCAGTCGTGGGAAATGGTACGGCCAACACGCCGAAATGACCGGAAACTTCGCCCTGAATTCCGCCAGTCTCTGGGGGTACCAGTTCCGTGATATCAAGGGACCATTCCATTACCGAAACCAGGACCTGGTGATCGGATCCAACCAGGCTTTTGCACCTCAGGCCAACAACAAGCGGCGACTGTCCATCCCGCTCCAGGAACGGGTCACCGCGAGAGCCGTCGGGGGACTGTTCACGCTCGATGCCCAGGCCCGGATCGACCAACAGTCCACTTACCACGTCAAGTTGAACATGTCCGAGGCCAAGCTCGAACAATTCGCCAAGCTCTACCTGCGCGACCCACGGAAACTCAGGGGCCTGATGAGAGGCTGGGTCGATCTCAGAGGACGTGGAAACTCGCCATCGGACGTCACGGGACGAGGTCAACTCCAGGTGAGCCCTGCGGAACTTTATGAACTTCCAATCGTCGTGCAACTCTTCGACGTACTCAGCCTCGGACCGCCACAACAAACCGCCTTTCGATATGCACAATGTGACTTTCAATTGGCACGATCGAAAATCCAATTCAACAGCATCGACCTCGTCGGAAATTCGCTGCAACTTCGCGGCCGCGGGCAGGCTACCCTGCAGGGACAGGTGGGACTTGATTTCTATTCAATGCTTCCCAAGTCGCGACTTCCGATCCCCTTTCTACAACCTCTCATCGCTCCACTGACAACCGGTTGGGTGGCCGTCCGTGTCGACGGAAAGGCCAACAACCCACGCGCCAGAATTCGCCCGGCACCCGTACTGGATGACGCACTTCGTTCTTTCCTGACAGCACTGGAACATCCGGCGGCCAGACGCCAACTGCCTCCGCTGAATGCCCCATTCGGCCAACGTCAACGAACGTTGTTGCCGGCCACGCCAGCCGCAACCAAAATCGAAAACATTCGCCGCCGCTGAGACCGCTGCCAAGAGAAATTGGCAAGTCCGTCGGGTCGAGACCAAACGACGCTCACGCTCGAGCCGGCGCAAAGAAAGGGCCCTCGAATCGCATTTGGGGGACAAGTCAGCTACGAATGAATTTGTCTCGCGTCGGAGGACTCTGAGTGGCAGCAGATTGGGTCAGGCTGCCGTCAGGGGACTCACTCGCTCGTAATTTTGACTCGCCGTTTTTTCCCAGTACTACTCGAGGGCCCTGGCTGGGCTCATTAAGGCAGTTCGCACACAAGCGAACCTAACCAACGATTTTGCAATTCCCGTACCAATCATCGCCAACACCGTTCAACTCACCACTCGATATTCAACCCTTAACATAACTCCTGCATAAACCAGGTCTTACGAACTTTATTTTTCGGACGTTTTTGCAGCGCCGATAACAAGCCCTGAACCGAGATGACGGTTTCGGCGCCGATTGTTGAGGTTTCGGCGCCGAATCGACAGTATGGAGGGCGCTGACGAAGGTTAGAAAATCGGTACGGTTCAGGGGATCAGCCGTGAATTGGCGAGGGCTGCAATCGCGCCAGATCCTGGCCACTACAGGAACACTGGCACTTCTGTACTGCATCGTGGTCTTGTCCTACGTCGCCACAAGTCCAGACCTTCGTATTCGCTGCCTGTTGTTTGATTCAACGCGACCTTCGGGGCTTCCTGAAGACGTCCACGGCGTTGTCATGCGTCGAGTGGAATTGGGCCGTGAATCGGTTCCGCCCAACTGCGAACTTCCCAGGGACGGCGACGTTCTGACTCGGGTCGCGGGCGGTCGCGTGCTTTCGTTTTTCGACTTCTCACTCCAGGTCACGGGATTGCGGCATGCGCAACTGAAAGCCAACGGTCAGTTGGCTCAGGGGGCCGACATTTCCGAGCACATGGACACCGCTCCCGATTTGCTGCAGGACACATCGATGCGGAGATGGGTTCGCATCGCATTTTACTCGCCAGCGTCCTCGGCTGATTCTTCGAGCGAAGCGGCCTGGACGCCGCACGAGACCTATGTCCTGGTCCAGGACATTCCCACAGCTGAAATTGTTTTGAGCCTGGTGTGGTTCCTGCTTCAACTGGCCGTTTTTGCCGTCGGCGCTCTTGCCGTCTGGCGACGTCCCGATGACGGCCCCGCGGTCCTGTTCTTCGCGATGTGCATCGTCACGATCGTCGCATTTGTCGGTGGCTTTCACTGGGGGCTGGTTGCGGCCAGTTCGTGGCTCAATTTCCCGTTCATCGTCAGTGGGGTTCTGCTGCCGGTCGTGTCGCTCCATTTTTTCCTGGCCTATCCCCGGTCACGATTTCCACTGTCGACTCATAGACGGCGGACGCTGTTGATTGGCTACACGACACCCCTGATCGCGGGGCTCGTGATGCTGGGCGTACTTGAAACCGCCCGTTGGATCAGTCAATCGGATCTGGACGACGCCACGAAACTGGCTTCGATGAAGATGTGGCTGGGCGTGATGCGTGTTCTCATCGACGTCTTCCTGGCATTTGCGGGAGTATGTTTCGCGGCCTTGTTAGTCGTGTTGTTCCACAGCGGACGCACGACGCGTCACCCGATCGAGAAGAACCAACTCGAGTGGCTCTTCTGGGCCGGTCTTTTGGCAGCTGTTCCGGTGGGCTACACGTTGTTGTTGGCCTTGTCCAACGACAATGACCATCGTGTTGAATTCGCGCTGGGATGGACTGCGCGGCTCTCGATGTTCCTCGCCAGCCTGGCCTTCTTGTGCGCCTACGCCGTAGGGATCATCCGTTACAAGTTGATGTTGATTGACGAGTTGGTCAGCCGGGGAGTCATGTACTACCTGGCTAGAGTCCTCCTGGCCGTGGGTTTCGGTGTGGCGGTCTCGACCGTTCTGCTGATCCTTGACCGGTTGACTCACCAACAGAATGCGCCACCGGGCGCACAGCGTGTCCTCGTATTGGGCACAATCCTGGTCGTTATCGCGTTAATCCTGCTGTGGCTACGAGGCCGCATCCAGCAGGCAATCGACAGAAAGTTCTTCCGCGAGAAGTACCGTTTGCACACGGCGATGGAGAGGATCAACCAGGCCGTGGTCCGGGTCGGAGATCCCCAGTCTCTGGCCGACAGGATGCTCGGGTCTTGTCATGACGTGTTCCAGGTTCGGTCAGCGGCCATTTATCTCATTGATGAATCCCCGCAACACTTCCGCCTCATGGCCGTCCGTGGCACCCCCGACCACGAATTGCCACTCAAGGTGGAACTGGAACCGGAATCGATCGAGCAATTGCAAACACACAGTCACATCCTCGGGCCCCGCCAGGGAGGTTCACAGTCCGAGTCAGGAACGGCCTGGCCATTGATGCAGGACCTTTCGGCTGAACTCCTTTACGGCCTGGAACTCGATGGCCGAATCGGTGTTCTGGTCGCCCTGGGCAGCAAGCCGGATGAGACCATTTACTCGGCCGAGGACCTGACTTTCCTGGGAGCTCTCGGACAGATCACCAGCGTGGCGCTGCACAGCGTGCGAGTGCACCGCGATGTCACACGACTCAATGATGAACTCCAGGACAAAGTCGAAACGATTGCCGAACAGGAGCGGCGGATCGCGGTGATGCAGGCCCGGCTCTCGGAGGGTGGGGACACTGCCGCGATTTCCTCCGAACAGCCACACGCCGAACGAACCTTTCACCGCGAACCGATCATCGGCAGTTCTCCGGCCCTCAGAAACGTCTTACAGACTGTCCAGAAGGTGGCCGGGAGTGAAGCGAGCGTACTGATTCACGGGCCCAGCGGTACCGGCAAGGAACTGCTCGCCCAGGCAATCCACGACAACAGCCCTCGCCGCGACGGTCCATTGATTCGAGTCCACTCGGCCGCGCTGAGCCCCAGTCTTCTCGAAAGTGAACTCTTCGGACACGTTAAGGGCTCGTTCACAGGCGCGCACCGCGATCGGGTGGGACGTTTCGAAATGGCCAACGGTGGAACCCTGTTTCTGGACGAAATCGGCGACATTTCCCTCGAGACACAGGTCAAGTTGCTGCGGGTCCTGCAGACCCGCGCGTTCGAACCGGTCGGCGGGACACGAACCATCGACGTGGACGTGCGGTTGATCACCGCCACTCACCAGAATCTCAAGTCCTTGATTAGCACCGAACGTTTCCGCGAAGACCTCTACTACCGACTCAACGTGATCTCGATCGAAATCCCTGGACTGGCCCAGCGGCGCGAGGACATCGTTGAACTGGCCGTACACTTCCTGCAACGCAGCAGCAGCCGGCTCGGAAAGACCATCACCGACATCGATGAACCTGCCGTGGCAGCTCTACTGGAATATGACTGGCCGGGAAACATCCGCGAGTTGGAGAACGCCATCGAACGGGCCACCGTGCTGACCGACGGCGACGTGATCATGTTCGAGGACCTTCCCGAAGAGGTCCGGCTGGGGACGAGCCAGGCAGGTGCCGCCATTGGATCCAATCCAGCGACGTCGCCACCCGCGGAGTTGGACAAACCGTCCCGCCCGTTGATCGATGCGGGCAATGAACGCGACCGGTTGCTCGAGGCGTTGCAAGAATCCGGTGGGAACAAGGCACGAGCGGCCCGATCACTGGGAATTCCTCGCAGCACCTTTTTCAGTCAACTCAAGAAACACGGCCTCGACTGAACCATCCTGTCGATGCCGGGGCAATTCAGAACGACGGTGCACCGCTTCCGCCAGTCGGCGGACCTTGCTGGATTTTCACACCACCGCCACTGGCTGCACCTGCTGGCCCACCGGGCAAGATTCCACTGGCCAATTGCTGGCGTCGACTGGCATAGCGGATGATGAACGACGGCCAGATTGTATTCTTGCGTGGACCAATTCCTTCGCGGCCGATGCCCCGGTAGGTCTGTGGCCCGTCAAACACCTTTCCGTCACCCGGCCATTTGAGCGATTCTTCAGACACCCATTGCGTGAAGCCCAGCCACTGCCGGTCGGGTGCCACGGCGCCCATCAGGTTGCGCCGCTCGGGACGGAATCCCCAAAAACTGTGAGGAAAGGGTCCGGTGTGCACGGCGGTCAACAGGAACGCCATGGTGACGTAACCGGCCAACAACCCA
The DNA here is from genome assembly GCA_963933195.1 of uncultured Planctomycetaceae bacterium. GTDB lineage: Bacteria > Planctomycetota > Planctomycetia > Planctomycetales > Planctomycetaceae > UBA8437. The sequence continues at coordinate 9,034 of CAWVUS010000013.1, read as the reverse complement.
CCGCTCCATCGCCCCAGGTGAAACATGAATCGATCGGCAGTGATATAGCGGGGCGAAATGTGGTCGGTGGAGAGACGCAGGACGGTCACCGAAACGGCAAACAGCCCCAGGAGAGCGAAAATGTCGCAGTGGCTGCGCCACCACAGGCCGCCACTAAAACCCTCGAGCAATGCCGCGGCGGGTTCGAAGAAGTTCATCGCCAGGAGCCCACTGATCACAACGATCAGGCTCGTCAATGCGGCTCCCCAGATCCCCTCGCTGGCGACACTCCACGTGACCAGCCCCAACACAATCAGCAGGATGACATCGATTCCGCCCATCGTTGCGTCGCCTGTCCCTGTTGCCCCGAGAGGCGTTGCCTGTTTGTTACTTGACCACTCTCAGCAGTTCATCCACCGAGGTGACCCCGCGGACCACCAGCCTCAAACCCTCTTCCTTCATGTACAGCATGCCATTTTTGCGGGCCTCGGCTCGGATTGCCGTCATCGCCGACTGATCACGGATCATCTCGCGCATCCGATCATTGACCGGCAGCAACTCGAAGACACCAATCCGTCCCCGGTACCCCAGGCCGCCACACGCCGGACATTCTGTCTCGGGATCCTTCGGCGGTCGGTAGAACTTGCTGATCCGCTCTGCCGGCAAATTCGCCTTCCGCAGAAATTCCGGCTTGGGCTTGTACGGTTCCTTGCACTGGGAACACAGTCGGCGGACCAGCCGTTGGGCCAGGATTCCCGAGAGCGAACTGGCAAGCATGAACGGTTCGACCTCAAGATCAATGATCCGATACAAGGCCGTGATCGTGTCGTTGGCGTGCACCGTCGAAAACACCATGTGCCCGGTGTTGGCCGCCTGGCAAGCAATATTGGCCGTCTCAGCGTCCCGGATCTCCCCGATCATCACGACATCCGGATCCTGCCGTAAGACGCTGCGCAAGCTCGTCGCAAACGAGTTCCCGGCCCTGGAATTGATCTCGATCTGGTTCACGTTGTCGATGCGGTATTCCACCGGATCCTCGATCGTGATCACGTTCCGCTGGAAAGTGTCGATCTCGTTGAGTGCCGCGTAGAGTGTGGTTGACTTGCCGGCACCCGTCGGTCCACACACCAGCAACAACCCGTGAGGCTGATGAATCACGTCGTCCAGGCCGTCGGTCATCTGGTTGCGCAGCCCGAGGTCCGCCAGGGTGCTGACCGAATTGGACTGGTCGAGAATTCGCAGACTTAATTTTTCACCGTAATTGGTGCCCTGGGTCGCCACACGAAAGTCGACCCGGCGTCCCTCTGTCATCGCCTGAAAACTGCCATCCAGCGACCGCCGCTTCTCGGTGATATCCATTGCACCGAGCACCTTGCAGACATTCACCACGGCGTTGCCCACCGCGATATCGAAGGGCTCCATGGCATAAAGCACCCCGTCAATCCGCATCCGCACTGCGATCTCGTTGGACTTGGGTTCCAGGTGGATGTCGGTCGACCGGCGGACAATGGCGTCATAGACCAGTTCCTTGGTCGCCATGTAGCCCCGAGAATTCTCAACCTGTCGACTGCGACCATCGTCGCCGCCTCGACCATCGGACTTCCCGATAAACTGGATGTCCGGTCCGGACGCCACTTCGGCGGTACGGCCGCCACCAACCGGAAACCCGAGCCGCCTCAAGATCCGCCGCAAATGGGCCGGCGTCATCACCTTGGCCGAATCGGGGACCTTGGCATTGCGTTCCATGACATACAGCCACGCCGGCACCGCGTAGGCCAACAACAGCACCGGATAACCCAGCAACTTTGGCACACACAGTGCCGAGAGAAATCCGATCCAACCACTGGGAATGATCACGGCCGTCCAGAACTCGTTACGGACCTGGAGTGCCTGGCTGTCGTCGTCGACCCAGTAGCAGGTCCACGTCCACAGAAAAAACAGGCCCAGCAGCGGCACGTACAGGAACACGTTGAAATAATTGCCGCCTCCCTGGCGAATAACCGACCGGGGGTGCGGCAGATGGTTGCCACGCGAAAAGACGCCGGGAAACGGCGGCAAGCTCCGACCACCAACCGGAGTTGCCACGGGCACGGCCTGCGGCTCTCCAGCATTCGACGGCTGTTCAGTCACCGGGGACGCAGGTGGAGCCTGTGCCCGGGTGACCTCCACCGACACCAGCATGATCCACGCCAGTGCCAATGCCAAACCGACCCGTGGACCGCTCACGCCTGTCACGCCAAAGACTCCCGACTCCCCCACATCCGGCGACCTGTCCGGTGCGAACACTCTCCTGAACTACAGGATCGCCGCCGACTTCACGTCGATTCCCTTGAGCATCATTTTCAGTTCCTCGACGGCCCCGGACACCTCAAAGGCTGTCGCCCTGCTGATGAACTCGTCTTCGATAAACCGGTAGAGACTGTCGTTGAACAACTGCATTCCATCGTCTTTACCGATCCGGATCGCGTCGACGAGTTTGCCGTCCTCTCCCTCGAGAATCAACTTTCGTACTACCGGCGTCATTTTCATAATTTCAACAATCGGCACCCGCTTGGGATCCTCGCGAACCGTCGGCACCAGTTTCTGAGCAATGATCCCCCGCATGTTGAATGCCATGCTGCTTCTCAACGCCCGGTGCATGTCCTGGGGAAAGAGGTCAAGGATTCGACCGATGCAACTGGGAGCGGTCGAAGCATGGATCGTTCCAAAAACCAGGTGGCCGGTCTCGGCTGCATGCATCGCCGTCTCGAACGTTTCCGCGTCACGCATCTCGCCGACCAGCATCACGTCAGGATCCTGCCGGACGGCGTGTTTCAAAGCGATCTCGAAGTCCTTGACGTCCAGCCCCACCTCGCGCTGGTTGATCAGGCACTTGTCGGGCGTGTAGACGAATTCGATCGGGTCCTCGATCGTCAGCACGTGCTTCCGGTAGTTGGCATTGATCCAGTTGAGCATCGAAGCAATCGTGGTGCTCTTGCCGCTACCGGTCACTCCGGCCAGCAGAATCATGCCCTGGTGGTACTTGCACAGGTCCTCCATAACGTCCGGCAAATACAGGCCCTCAAAGTCCGGGATCCACCGCTCGACCTTCCGGGCCACCAAGCCCCAGTTGCCCAGTTGAATGAACAGGTTGACCCGGAACCGCCAATTCTCGCCCTCGTACTCGACAACATGGGCAAAGTCGGTTCCACCATTTTCGTCAAAGATCTCACGGGTCCGTTTGTCCATCATCGGACCAAAGAGCCGCTGCATGTGTTCCCGATCGATCGGTTCCATCTGCAGTTCACGCAGCGATCCCTTCACCCGCAGGATCGGGGCCTTACCAACCTGCAGATGGAGATCCGAGCCCTCGTGCTTGATCAACTGCCGGAAGATCTTGTCGACTTCCAGTTCCGCGCCCTCGGCTTCAGCCTTGGGGGGATTATCGAGTTCGGTAGCCATTGGTCGTGTTCTCCCTTTCGCCAGCAGCCCGGAACGCTCCCCGGCGCCTCAGACCGCTAACCCGTCGGTTCTCACCGGGACTCCCCGTTCGGCAAGAAACATCTTGGTTTCGGCAATCGTGTATGTTCCGTAATGAAAAATGCTCGCAGCCAACGCAGCACTGGCACCACCGGTCGTGACCACCTCGCAAAGATGTTCCGGAGCCCCAGCTCCCCCACTGGCAACAACTGGAATTGAAACTGCCTCAGACACCGCTCGTGTCATGGGGATATCATACCCGTTCTGGGTGCCGTCGGCATCCATCGATGTCAGCACAATTTCGCCCGCACCCAGCCTTTGAGCTTCCCTGGCCCACTCAACGGCCTCGAGCCCGGTCGGCACCCGCCCCCCGTTGACATGCACCTCCCAGAATTCCTCGCCGTCACGATCCACCCGCTTGGGATCAATATTGACCACGATGCATTGGCTCCCAAATCGCAACGCCGCCTCACGGACCAGGTCGGGATCGCGAACGGCTGAGGAGTTGATCGAGACCTTGTCGCATCCCGCCTCGAGCAGGCTGCGGATGTCGTCGAGAGTGCGAATGCCCCCGCCAACTGTCAGCGGCATGAAGACCACTTCACTGGTTCTGCGGACCACGTCGAGCATGATGTCACGCTCCTCGTGGCTCGCCGTGATGTCCAGGAACACCAACTCGTCCGCTCCCGCACGCTCATACCCTTCGGCAATATCCACCGGATCGCCGGCATCACGGAGATTGACAAAGTTCACGCCCTTGACCACTCGGCCAGCGTGAACGTCCAGGCACGGGATGATTCGCTTGGCCAACATCGCCTGTCACCGATCCCCTCGACAACTTCAGAAGCGTCTCAACTGTATGCCTCGCCTCATCCATCGTCAATGTGTCACAATGGCCATCTCCAGGACTGACCAGGTGACCCGGAACCCCGTGCAATGATTCCTGCCACGCAATTCGAAGACCTCCCCATCCGTGTCGGACTCGGCCAATTCCAAGTCCCCACCGATTCCCTGCTGGCCTACATCAAGCAGTGTGGAGTCGACGACATCCAGATGAACACTGCGACGTTGCCCGGCGACAGTCGCTGGGAGTACGAGGACCTGGCGGCCCTGCGAGAACGTGTCAATGCAGCCGGGCTCAGGCTGATGTCACTCGAAAACGTGCCGGTCACGTTCTACGACCAGATCATGCTCGGCTTGCCCGGCCGCGACGAACAAATCGACCACATGGTCGCCACCGTCACCAACATGGGGCGGGCAGGGATTCCCATTCTCGGCTACCACTTCATGCCGACGGGGGTCTGGAGAACCAGCCGGACCCAGCCAGTCCGTGGTGGTGCGCTGGCCACTCGTTACGAGCACCAACTGGCACTCGATGCCCCCGACGACCGCTACCAACACAAGAACTCGACGGCACACCCCGATCGGGACTACACCGTTGACGACATGTGGGAGAACTACTGCTGGTACCTGGAGAGAATCCTTCCGGCCTGTGAGGCGGCCGGAGTCCGCCTGGCCCTGCACCCGGACGATCCACCCGTCGATGCGTCACTGGGACGCGTCCCGCGGCTGTTCCACGGGTTCGACTGCTTCCGCAAGGCGATGGACACCTTCGACTCTCCCATGCACGGACTCAACTTCTGCCACGGATGCTGGTCGGAAATGAAAGCCGGCCAGGGAGTGCTGGACGCCATCCGGCATTTCGGCAGCCAGGACCGGATCTTCTACGTCCACTTCCGGGACGTGCAGGGCGGGATCGACGATTTCACCGAGTGTTTCCTGGGCGATGGAAACTGTGACCCGGTCGAGACCATTCGCACGCTCAAGGACACCGGCTTCCGTGGTTTCCTGATTCCCGACCACGTGCCACAAATGGACGGGGACGAAGGCTGGAACCACCGGGGCCGGGCCTGGACAGCCGGCTACATCAAGGGACTGCTCGACGCACTCGCCGATTGACGCGAGAACGCTTCGACCACGACCTAGATCAACTCGTGCAACGGCCCAAGATTCTGGTTGAGCAGCTTGACGGGCAGGTTGGCGTCGTCGCGGATGAAGCCCTTGGGGTTGATTCCCATGGCGTGGTAAACCGTCGCCAGGATCTCCTGGTACTTCACCGGACGCTTGTCCGGATGCCCGGCGTCCTTGGTGGTCGAACCGATCACCTGTCCGGTCCGCAGGCCACCACCGGCCAACAACGCACAACTGGCCGGGGGCCAGTGATCGCGGCCGGCGTTCTTGTTGATCTTGGGTGTGCGACCGAATTCGCTGCAGACCAGCACGGTCACGTCCTTGTCCATGCCCCGCTCGTGCAGGTCGGTCACCAGGGCACTGAGCACCTGGTCAACCAGCGGCAGACGGTCTTTCATCTGGCCAAAGTTGTTGCCGTGGTAGTCCCAACGACCAAAGCCCAGCGTCACGCACCGCACGCCCGCCTCGATCAAACGCCGGCAGATCAAAACCTGCTCGTTCCAGACCGGGGGGCCGTCGCTGACGTTCTTTGATGATCCCTTCCCGTAACGCTCGCGAATCTTGGGATCTTCCTTGGACACGTCCAGGGCGTTGAGCAGCTTGCTGGAGGTGAGCACCTCGAAGGCCTGCTCGTAAATCGCATCCGATCCCCGCAGGATCGCGTTGTCACTGGTTCGGCGGAACCCATCGAAAGCGGCCAGCAACTTCTTGCGGTTGTTGAGCTGATCCAGGGTGATGCCCTTGAGCGTCATCGCCTTGATGTCGTCGCCATCGGGCTTGACCGGAGCGTAGGCCCGTCCGAGCTTGCCGGGGAAACCAACGTCGCACCACGGCTTGTGACCACAGGTCTTGGTCAGGCCCATGAAGGCCGGCACTGTTGTGTCACGGCTGCCCAGTTCCTTGGCCAGGAACGAACCGATCGACGGCTGCTGCATCCGGGCCTGGTCGGCACGACGGACACCACTCCAGCACTGGGTCGCGGCGTGCGCGCCATCGGAGTCGGCGATCGAACGGATGATGGCGAACTTGTCGGCCATCTTGGCCATCCGCGGGTTCAGCTCGCAGATATCGATGCCCGGCACGTTGGTCGGAATCGGATTGAATTCGCCCCGGACTTCCTTCGGGGAGTTCGGCTTCAGGTCGACAAAATCCTGGTGCGACACGCCGCCCGCCAGGAAGATCATGATGACCGCCTTGTTCTTCGTGTCCCCCTGGACCCCGTTGGTCGCCTGGGACTGGGCCCGCATCATCTCGGCCATCGACAGGCCACCCAGGCCCAAGCCACCGATCTGCAGAAAAGAACGTCGCGACACACCGTCACAAAAACGATGTCCAGAACCACCATGAATTGAGAGCATTCCGGGTCTCTCCTGATTTGTGTTGTCAGCCCAATTTGAACGGCACACAACCGTCCAAACAATTATAAACCGAAAACCTAACCTATCAACAGATATCGATCGATTCGCCCCTTCTGCCTGAGCCAATCATGGCCGGAAAGACCAGTCCTACACGGGCGGTGGCAACCACCCGTTCTTCAGCGCCAGGGCATATAACACGACCAGCGGTGAAATCACGGCCAGTGCCAGCCCGCAAATCCACAGGAAAACCGTTGTCGGCGTCGATGGCCGGATCCGCGGATCAACCCCCTTGTGCCGCAACCAGATCGTCCCCAGGGCCAGCGACGGATAAAACACGACCGACACGAGGCTGGAAATCATCAGCATGAATGGCGGGTTGGTGAACAACGAGTACATGACCGTTCCCGTCACCAGGGCCACGCACATCAACACGCGGATCGCACGTTGCCGTGCCGGGTAATCCGCCGGATCGATGATCCGCATCACGCACAACGCATCGGTCAACAACCGTGCACCACCGGCCGCTCCGGCCAGCACGGTCGAGAACAACACGAAAAAGGCACCGACGATGAAACCCGTCGCTGCCCAACTGGCCAACGGCCCGGTCGTGAATTCGTTGATGACCGACGTGTACATCTCCTGGAGAATCGAAAGCGTTTGCTTGGAATCCGGATCAATCTGCTTCTGGTTGAGAATTGCCGCCCCAAGGAAATAGAAGCAGAGCGTACTGAGCGTGTAGACGATCATCGTCAGGAACACGTCGGTGTACATCACCTTGACCCAGCCACGAGCGCGTCGAGGCCAGTCGTCCCCGGGTACGCATTCCCCCGCATTCCGGGCGTATCCCTTCTCCACGCACCAGTAGGTGTAGGTGATCATCTCGTAGTGGCCGATGCCGGTCCCGGCATACGCGGCCAGCCCGGTCATCACGATCGTCGACGCAGCCAGTCCGGCCATCAGGGTGCCGGGAAAGATCCGGAATTCCAGGCCACTCTGGATGTCGTCCCAGGTCACCGCGTACCCGGTCCACTGCAGCAAGACCGTGCAGGCGATCGTGATCAGCGTGAACGTGAACACCAGTCCGATGGAAACGCGTTCGAGCACCTTGTAGCCACCCGACAGCAGGATGGCAGCGGCGGCAACCGCCACGATGATCGTCCAGATCACCGAGCCGTCCTCGCCCAGTTTTCCCGGCAGAGCCAGTTCGACCGCCTGGCCCGCACCGCCGACAATGGCCCCACCGTTGATGTACATCAACAGAACGCTGACCAGGTACACCCACATGAACCAGTTGATTCGCGGAAGTTCGACCGATTCGCCCTTCCGGATTTGTCTCCTCCGAATTTCCACCGCCGCGGCGACCAGTGCTCCGAAAATCAGCAGTGCAATCCAGACTCCCTCGGGAATGCCAAACAGCCCGGATTGGCCCCCGTCAATTGTCCTGTTGCTGTAATACGCCACGCCGGCGATGAAACCGATCAGCACCAGGGCCAGCCACCTGCGAGTCAACCAGATCGGACGCCGGTGGCCTGGGCCCGGCAGCGAGTTGTAGACCTGCAGAAACGTCTTCCCGCTGGAGATCGTGTAGCGAACCAACTCGGCCTGGACGACGACCTTCAGAAAACACGACGCGAGGATGAACCACAACAGCAGGAAACCAACCTCGGCCCCCAGCTTTGTCGTCATGATCAATTCGCCCGAGCCGACGATCGAACCGACCAGGATCATGCCGGGCCCGAGGTGTTTCATCGTGGACAGGATGCCCTTGGGAGGGTCCTGGAACGAGTCGACGGACCGGGCGTAGGGATTCTCCACCGGTGCCCCACTGCCGCTCTCGGCCGGGGGCCTTTCACCCATTTCACTCATCCGATTTTCCTCACGCAGCCCGATTAATCCCGCTAGGCTGGAGCATAGTAACAGAATCCGCCCTTGATACTGCACGATCGTTCCATCGGGACCAATAAGTCGCCACGGGACGCAAATAACCGCCCTGCACGGCGCATCTTCAGAGAGTACAATTTCGGAATTGAATCCCTGTGGCCCTGGAATGTTTTGATGCCACGTTTCCTCGCGCTATCGATCGCCTGTCTCATCGCACTGGCCCCTGCCGTTTCGGTCGAGGCTGCCGATCAACCAGCAGGCAAAGCGACGGTCAAGAAGCCCACCACCCAGCAACTGGCGTTCTTCGAAAAGAAGATCCGGCCGTTGTTGGTGGCCAGGTGCTACAGTTGCCACTCGGCCAAGGCCAAGGCGGTCAAGGGGAGCTT